>JBBQPD010000154.1:0-9611 GCA_038331535.1 Gemmatales bacterium
CCCCCACAAATTCTGGCCGGCGCCTGCGGTTTTTGCCCCCCACGCGCGGCTACCGTTTGGGTGCGTTTGATACGCGCCCCCTGCCGGTCGCGGCTCGTGGGCGTCTTTAACATTCCGTGTGGGAATCAACCCGTTTTCCGGCGCGCCGGTGAAATCTCACTTGCCAACCGGCCATTGGCTATTAAAATACACCGGAGTACCACGCGGGTGTAGCTCAGTGGTAGAGCGCCACGTTGCCAACGTGGCTGTCGTGGGTTCGAGCCCCATCACCCGCTCTCGCATCAGGAACCGTCCGCAACACTATCCTCCCTTTGCTGACCCTCCTAACTCACCAATCCCTTTCCGCACGTCTACTCATTCATCCTTCGTGGCGTTCTCTCAACTGCGGGTTGCCGCGCGGCGCTTGATCGGCGCGCCGCAACAATTATTTGAATTTCGCTTGAACGCGCGCGGGCGCCAGGTTATTCCTGAGAGGTTCCATCGAGATGAGGTGCATCGAGCCGGGAAGACCTGAATCGCTCAGGGTTAGGCAATCGAGGGAGAAACATCATGCCCGCGTCAGATAACCCTGCTTTCGACGACGCCACAACCGTCATCATGCCCGCACCGGCGCCGATCGATCCCGCCGAGGTGCGGCTCGAGTTCAGCGCCCGGACGCACGTCGGCAAGGTGCGGCCCAATAACGAAGATCAGTACCTCATCGTTCGCGGGACCAAGGCGCTCGACGTCCTCGACACCAGCCTGAGTCCGGAGCAGCGACCGGTCCTGCATACCCGCGAGGGCTACTTCCTCATGGTCGCCGACGGCATGGGCGGCTGTCCCGCGGGGGAACGCGCCAGCGCGCTGGTCGTGAGTGAGTCTGTGAAGCACCTGGTGGAAACGGCCAAGTGGTTCTTCCGACTGGACGACCCGGATGAGGACGTGCGCATTCGATCGCTGCGCGAGGGGCTCGAGCGCCTCGACCGGAAGCTGATCGAGGAGGGGGAACACGACCCGGCGCTGGCCGGCATGGGCACGACCCTGACGGCGGTGAGCATCGTCGGGTCCGACGTGTTTATCGTCCATGTGGGGGACTGTCGGGCGTATCTGTGGCGCGACGGCCAGCTCGAACAGCTGACGCGCGACGACACCCGCGCCCAGGAATTGGTCGATAGCGGCCTGTTACGGCCCGAAGAGGTGCGGAAGCATCGGCTGCGCCACGTCCTGACGAACGTCATCGGCGGCCGGCCGGGCGTCGAAGGCGAGATGCTGGCGCTGCGACTGCTCGACGGCGACCGCATCTTGCTGTGTACCGATGGACTCTACGAACCGGTCCCCGACCCACAGATCGTCGAAGTTTTGAGTCGCTGTTCCGACCCCGCTCAGGCGAGCCACGCTCTCGTGGAGGCGGCCCTGAACGCGGGCGGACCGGATAACATCACGGTCGTCGTCGCCGCGTGTTCGATCGGGCACTGAAGGAAGCGACGGCCAGGAATCCGTTCCAAGATTGTTTAGCCGCGACCCGCCAGGAGCGCGCGAGGGGCGGCGTCATCGCCGCGTTCCGCTACAGGGAGCGGCTTAACAATCGTAGCCGAGCATTTGCCGACGAGCAGCGTCAACACGATTTGCTCCTCGGCGCCGCCGAGGCGACGCAGTCGGAACAGTTCGTTGAGCGGGATCCGCGAGGTTTTCAAGGAGAAGTCGGGCGTTGTCCCTCTGCTCGCAGCGGCACCTCTGAACCCAGAAGGAAGACGTTCGACTGGCGGGCCGGAGGCAAGGCTCTTGCTGCCCTGTCTCTCTTCCACTAAGCTCTTGATGTGGGCCAGCAAGTTCCTCCTCGCGTTGTCGTTGGGAACGTCTGGCCCACCACCGAGGAGGGTCTCTCCGCCGATAGCCGCAAGTGTGCATGCCGATGTTTTTGCTTGTGGAGCTTGTGCTGCCGGGGTCTGGTTGTTGTCGCTGAAAAGGATACCAGGCACCGTCGAAGTTCAGTCAACGCCGCAAGCCTTGTCTTAGAGAGGGCCAGATCGCCAGGAGAGGTGCCGGAGTGGCCGATCGGGCCGGTCTCGAAAACCGGTGTGGGAGCAATCCTACCGAGGGTTCGAATCCCTCCCTCTCCGCTTACTTGTTGGCCGATGGTCATAAGTCTTTGACACATCGGCCTTTGCCGTTCTGAGCCGTCCTCGAACTTCCCGTTTGTGGCGCCCTTTGTGGCGGGAAGAATCTCTGAGGACTCCATGTCGAACCTGTCCCCTTCCTTCCGCGTGGGCAAGGTCCGCGCTTACCGCCGCGGCCGTATCTGGTACCTCTGCTACCACGAAAACAATCGCCGCCGCCGGCCGCGCGTCGGACTGGATCGCTCTGCTGCCCGAGAGCTCGCGGCCAACGAGCGTGATATCCCGCTGCTGGCCGAGTTGGTTTCCGTTCTGCGGAATCACGTCGGCGACAGGAAGTCCTCCTGTGTGGGCTTCTTTGCTGCAGCGCTGCAGCGTTCCCTCGCCTACCGACCTCGCATCCGCCCTACGCGCTGCCTTACACTATCCCTCAACGGAGCGCTCGTGTCTCTCACAACAACACACGCACACCATTCCACGCTAACCATTGACACACAACCACTTGAGCCACGATTTCGTTTCGTATCTCACCGGTTCGTGAGACACGAAACTTCACCACTCATGAAACCGCCACAGCGCCTCCCTTTCACGTCAGCACCTCACCGCGACGCCTTTCGTCTACAAGCGCTGGGCGGATTCGAGCCGGACGGCGTTGACATGGATTGGCTGTGGCGCGGCTACCTGGCCCCCGGTCAGCTCACGTTGCCGACCAGCCTCTGGAAGTCGGGCAAGACGACGCTCCTCTCCATCCTCCTCGCGCGCTTGAAAGACGGCGGCGAACTGCTCGGCTTGCCGGTCCGCCCTGCCCGGGCGCTGGTCGTTTCCGAGGAAAGCCCGGTCCTCTGGTAGATGCGCCGGCAACGACTCGTCTTCGGCGACCACGCGGACCTTATCAGCCAGCCGTTCACCGGCAAACCGACCGACGCCGACTGGTGGACCTCGATCGATCAGTCGGCGAACATTCTTGGCACGGCAGGCGGCCGGTTACTGGTGATCGACACCGTCTCCACACTGCTGCCATCGGGGGTGGAAACGAACGCCGATTGCATGGTGCGCGCCCTGGCTCCCCTGCGGCGGCTGGCGGATCAAGGCATCGCCGTCTGGCTCAGGCACCACCCGCACAAGGGCAAGTCGCGGGCCGGCCAGTGATCGCGCGGCACCGGCTCTCTGCCGGCCAGCGTGGACATCGTCCTGGAGATGCACCCCTTCCGCTCGCTACTGGCTGGTAGAAGGTGAGGGAGGATGAGGTGGCGGAGCGTTCGCATGTACGAAGGATTTGGTCAACAATAACTTCCTGCCTTTGCCGCTTGCGGCTTAGCGGCTTCCGACCGCTAAGCCGCAAGCGGCGGGAAGTTGTTCTGGGCCAAATCCTAAGGGTTGAAAAGATCAAACGCTGGCGTCGGGACGAATCGTTCTTCGACCATCTCCTTGATGCGTTTGTAATCGATACAGAACTGGTAGGCCCGATCAGCGAGGAAGCCGTGCGCCGGCGCGGCATGAAACTTTTCGAAGCACTCCTGGACCTGGGCGTGGCCAAGGCCATAAGCGTCGCTCGGAGCAACGATCTCCGCCTGGCCGCGGGCGGAAGCTCTTACCGGTTCCCCCGACGGAGGCGCTCCCTGCCAACGTCATCGAACCAGGGCAGTGAATTAACTCATCCGTGAGCGCTGACACGATGACATCCGGCCGCGGTGACAAGACCTACCCAAGTTCTCAGCTCTGTCCTGTCGGCAGACGCGGGCGATAGCACCGGCGCACGGCTCCCAGGACTTCGCGAGCTTGTTGATCCTGTTGTGCGTCGTGTGCCTCCGGAGTTTGGTGACACGTTCAAGTTTTCGGGGAGTAGCAATGTTCGGGCGTGACGAGTGAGACCTGCCCGACGTCCGCAGCCGAGCTTCTCTCGGAGATTTGGCGCTCCCGAAAGATTTGCCACACCCAGCGTCCGTTTTCGATTTCCTCTGCGCTCCTCTGCGTCCTCCGCGGTGAATAATCCGCCGTAACAACGACTCGATTCCGTTCGGGAATGACTCGCCTTGTACAATGGATATACAGCGCCATGCATCGGTAGGGGCGGAGGGGTTCAGCGTGGGGGACGGACATGCCGCGGAAGACGAGCCTGTCGATCGAACTGCTGGAGACGTTCGTCACGCTGCATCGCCTCGACGGCGACGCGGCGGCGGCGGCGATTAAATTGAACATCAATCAGCCGAGCATGTCCAAACGCCTGTCCTTTCTGCAAAACGCCGGGCCGGTGCTCGCTCGCCCGTGGTTGAATCGTGACGGCAAAACGTGGCGGTTGACGGAGGAAGGCGCGACGGTGCTGCCGGCCGTCGAGGAAATCTTGCACCGTTATCGCAAATTGCAAGAGTTCGTCCACAAGCCGGAGGGGGCGGACGTCGCCTTCGCTTGCGGCCAGGAGGCGGCCGCGACCTTCGTCCACGAGGCCGTCAAGATGTTGCGCGCGGAGGACCGCGACCTTCGCCTGCGGCTGTCGATCCTGCGCGGCGAGAAGCGCATCGAGGGCGTGGCCAACGGCTCGCTCGATCTGGCCACCGTCACGCACGAGGAGGACGAGATCCGCGAGATCGCCCGCCGTTCGCTGTACATGAAAGTCTTGCGGACGGAACACCTGGTGCTCGTCTGCTTGCCGCGCAGCCCCGGCAGCGAGCAAGTTCTGGCCTGGCCCGAAGACCGGCCGGTGAAGCCGAAGGCGCTGGAGAACCTGCCGCTGATCCTGCCGGAAGCGGGTTCGTCGATGCGCAAGATCTTCGACCGGCCGTTGCAGAAAGCGGAGCTGCTGCACACGCTGAACATCGTGCTGGAGGGAGGCGGTTGGCCGACGCTGCTGGACTATGTCAAAGAGCGGCTCGGCGTCGCCGTCGTGACCGACACGGTCGCGCGAACGTCCGGCCTGCCCGGCCTGATCACCCGGCCGCTCGACGCCCGGCTATTCCCGCCGATGAACCTGCGCCTCATCGCCCGCCGCAAGGTCGGCAGCCCCGACGAGGCCGACCTGTCGCCGCCGGCGCGGAAGTTCCACGACGCCCTGCTCCGCGCCATCCGCGAGCAGGAAGGTGGTGCGGTTAAAGGGTGACGGTAGCTGCCTTGAGGCCCGTTCACGGGCCTTTGCGGCGGAGCGGTAATAGGCCCGCCGTTCATGGCGGGTGGGGGAAACCGACGTATGCCGCACGCCGCGCCGCGTCCTGAAGGACGGGTCTATCACCGCTCCGCGGCCAAGGCCCGTGAACGGGCCTCGACACTCTTTGGTGGGATAGCTGGACCCATGCCGCTCCTGCGTCCCGTCCTGAAGAACGGGTCTATTACCGCTCTGCGGCCAAGGCCCGTGAACGGGCCTCCACAATGCCCACGACTCGAATCCGTCGCATATCTGGAATGTCGTGGTCGCAAGACTCAATTCCGTAATCGACTTATTTTGTCAAATCGCAACATCTGTTGACTTCGTGCGAATAATAGATGGCGGCGGTTTGCTCGGGCGGTTGGCTCCGCCGCTTCCTCGATGAGGCGGCGGTTCTCGACCCAGAAGCCGTTCTCCTCCAGTGCCCGCTTGCCGAGCCGCACCAGTTCCTCCCCCACCTTCTCCGGAGCCGTGTCGGCCAGCCCGCGGAGCTTGATCAGTTCCCGTTCGTGTTCCCGGAGCATCTCCTGATAGCGCGTGCGCTGCCGGGCCAGGAGCCAGGTCTTGCCGAAGTAGTAGAGCAGACTGCCGACGACGCACAGCCACACCGGCAGGATCACGTCCACAAGCCCCCAGTAATAGGCGGCGCGCGGGCCGAGGTGGAACGTGGAGACCACCCACGTCTGAAAGTCCGGCACGTCGGCGGCGACCCTGGCCCAGCCACGTAGCGCCGCCCAAAGCGCGACCAAAGCGAAGGCGCCGTAGCGGCTCCACTTCAAGCCGCGCTCCTTCGACACAATGCGCGGGATGGCGCGGGAAAAATAATCGATCTGGCCGCGTATCCAGTAGGTGAGGACCAGTTCCAGCCGCGCGGCCGCGTCCTGGGGTCGATCGCTGGCGGCCTCCCCCCGCTCGGCGAGCAGGAGCCAGTTGCGCACCGCCAGGGGCACCCAGTCCAGCTCGTGGCGCACCCCGTGGAGATAATGGTCCGCCGTCGCCTCGCGCACGCCGCCCAGGAGCCAGAAGAGCTGCACGCGCAAGCCTTCGGCCAGCGCCCGCGCCATGACATGCCGATCGCCGTACCGCTGCCACCCCGACCAGAAAGTCAGGATCGTAAGGAGGCAGCCGCCGAAGTAGCAGGTGCTGGCGAGCCAGCCGTCTCCCGGTAATGACAGAAACGCCCTGGCGCACGAGGCCGCCAGTAACGACATGACGAAGAGAAGCTTCACGACCAGGCGCTTGCGGGCCTGGAAGTGGAGCGCGAGCGTGTCGGGGACGGCGTACCAATCCCGGAGCGCCGCGGCGGTGACGCGCAGCCCCGTCGGCAGGCCGAGCAAGGCCTCACCGGGCAGTAGGTCCTCTTTGCTGCGATAGTGAGCCGCCGCGCCCACGCAGCACAGCGCGTTCCGATTGAAGTCATCCAACTGCTCGAACAGTCGGCGCGACGAGCGCAACGAGCGCTCGTCCCAGGTCAGTTTTCCTCGCTTGTCGATGCCCGCGCTCGCGACGGCGCGGCCGTCGGCTGCGGCGCTGCGGCAATCGCCCACCTGAACGAGAATCTGAGGATAGGTCGTCACGGGATCGGTGCCCGCGGCGGGGACAAACACCCGCTCCGCCCGCCGTAGCAGATCCTGGGCCGCGGCCTTTGCCGCGTCTGCGGCGAGGCTGTTCAGAAACTCGCCTTCGGGGCAAGCGCGGGCGACAACCAGGCGGAGGGATGCGACCTCGTTCAGCGCGGCCGCGACGATCTCACACTCGTTCGGGCCTGACAGCGCACAAAGCAGCACGAGCGGCGTGTGCGGGCAGGCTCTGACGCGCCGGCACAACAGTCGGTTGAGGCGCCGCTTCAGCCGAGCAAGTTGATCTCCCGTCAGCACCGGCGCGATACGGAGACCGATCAGGAGCGGAAGAGGACCACCCCGGCGAGTGGGGCCATATAGTGGTGGCTCGTGCATGCGATCGCTCCTGTTCGAGGTGAAAACAGTCTTACGCGCCGGCACGGGAGTGCGGAAGCTAAAGCATTTTAGGGCGTTATGGTCGGCACAATCAACGAGACGCCTCCGCGACGGCTCCGTTCCTTTCAGCATAACGCGAACAATCGAGATAAGCAATTATTTTCTCTGATACGTCTTAATCGTGTGTAGAATGGATCGAGCGTCTATCTCATGTTCCCGGGGGTTTCCCATGCCCGCACTTCCGAACGTCGCGCCGGTCGCTCTGGTTGGCGCCTTCCTCGTCGGCGTCTTGATGGCCTTGCGCGCGGCCGCGGCGAACAACCGCCCCCGCGCCGGCCGGTCCTGGCTCGGCGTCCTCCTGCTGCCCCTGGCTTTTGTCTACGGCGCCTATTTCGATACCGGCGGCGTCCGCGTTCTGTTCCTGGCCGCGCCGCTCCTGACGGCGGCGGGCGTCGCGGTCCTGGCCGGCGCTGCCGTCGGCCCGCGGTATGTCCTCGGTGGGCTCCTGGCGGCGGTAGGGACCACGGCACTCGTTGTGGCAGTCGGCCGCGTCCTGCCCCTGGCATTGGCCCCGGGCCGACCGGTCGCGTCCGTGTTCCTTGGCGCCGCCGTGTTTGGGCTGGGTGCCCGCCTGACCGCGTTGCTGACCGCGCGTCTCGTCGGCCTGGTCGGGCGCCGTGCCGTGAGCCTGTCGCTGGCGTGTGCCTGCCTCGTTCCGACTCTGCTGGCGGTCATGACGCCCGCTGCCGCGTTTGTCTTGAGTGGGCCGCGCGTCAACGTCCCGACGCTCGGCGCCGATCCGGTCCTGTGGATCACGGGCTTGGCCCTGCTGCTCTACGCTCCGGTGGAGGCGGCCGGCGGGCGCTGGAGCGTGCGTTTGCTGGCCGATTATGAGGTTCGGCCGCGGTTCGCGGCCTGGCTCCTGGCCAGCTGCGGCGCCGCCTTCGTCGGCACCCGGCTCCTTGCGGTCCTGCTCTTTTCCCACGCGTCAACCCTGCCCGTACCCGGGCTGCTCGTCGGCTTGACCGGCGTGGCCGCCGTCATCCTGGGCAACCTGATCAGCGAATCGGAACCGCGCCGCGCCGCCTCCAGCCTGGTCCTCCTCGCGACCCTCTTCGGCCCCGACCTCCCCGCCCTGCTGACGGTCGCCCTGCTGCGCTACCCCGGCGGCGCGGGCACCGTGTTCGCCGTTCTGCTTAGCGCCCAGGTCGTCGGCGGTCTCGTGCTGCCGCCGCTCTTCGAGAGCATCGGCCGCCGCTGGTCGGGGTGGAGCCCCGTGGTGCTGGTCACGGGCGATGCGTTGCTGCTGTGTGGAATTGTGCTGACCCTGCTCATGGGCGGCGGACTGAGCTGACCGCCTCATCACCCTGGAGACCGCGTCATGAAACTGCTCGGCGAACTGGTTCGCATCCTGACCAACCGCATTTACTTCCCGTGGTACCACCGCGTGGCCCCCAGCCTGCGGCGGCACACCACGCTGCACGGCGTCCTGCTGCCGACCCACGGCGACCGGCGGCCGGACCTGTATCTCTCGCCGTTCCCCGAACGGAACTGGACCGACATCTGGAACTTGACGCTGGAGTTCGACGACGAACCGGGCGTGCTGGCGCGCGTCACCACGCTGCTCGGCGATCCGGCCGTAGGCGTCAATCTGCTGGCCCACGAGGTCGTCATCCTTCCGCACAAGCATGAGCCGCACGGCCGGATCAGCCTCATTTGCGATATGAGCCAGTACGGCGGCCCCGCCAATCCGGACGGCACGACCGCCCGGCGCGAGCGCGACCCCGACGCCCGCCTCGACTACCTACTGGACTACCTGACGCTGGAGCTGTGGCCGCTGCTGCGCTTCAACCGCCATCGGCCGCAGATCTTCGCCACCCGGCTGCGCGAGCTACAGAGCATCGCCTTGCTGGTGCGCGATTTGAAGGGCGAGCGGCTCAGCGGCACGCGCTAGCAGCGCTTGCATTTCGACCGCCGCGACATCCCCGGCACGGCCGCTGTGCTGTGCAAAGCCCTGGATGCGGCCCACGACGAACAGCGTCAGACGATTATCGACAAGCGCGAAGCGCTCCTGCGTCTCTTCGCCTGACCCGAGTGATTCACCGCAGAGGAAATCGAAGACGAAAGTGGTCCAGGAGTAGCGCAGGTCCGTTCCCGGTAATCCTTCGGCACGCCGTGACTTACGGTACGTCGCCTGAACTTCTTCCCAGTCTCCGTACCTGCACCCACGCCTCGGGGTGGCCGGGGCTGAGGTACTCCGAAGCCCCGGACGTCTTAGAGCCTGTCCCAGAAGTAAGTTCTACGAGCCGCGACCGTTAGGGAGCGCTGGGGACATGCCGCACAAACCGCTCCCTAACGGTCGCGGCTCGTGAGCAACGACACCTTATGAGACAGACTCTTAGTGCCGGGGTTTCGGACTACCTCAAC
>JBBQPD010000155.1:0-9589 GCA_038331535.1 Gemmatales bacterium
TCACGGTCTTCAGAACGATTTTTTCCGTCTCGTAGTCCCGGTTCAACAAGACGTGGCCGGTCAACGCGCCGCTGTCCTGCATGGGCACGAACTGGCCCTGGGTCAGGCGCGGAGAGGGACCAATCGCCTTGAGGGCGGCGGCGGTATTACGGAGGCCGAAGGCGTCGCGCTGGCCGTACACGAACGAGATCGGCACCTGATGCTCGCGGACGACCGAGCGCAGCCAGGTCGCGAGCAGAGCCGACAGATCCTTTCCCCCGAGGGTCAGGCGCGGGTTGATCCAGACCGCCCCGGCGACGTGATGCAACTCCGGCATGTTCTCGTAGGCGTTGCCGCCTTTGTTCTGGTCGGCCGGCCGGTAGCGCATCCCCTCGGCCTCCAGCCACAACGCTCCGACGGTCATTCCCTCGCCGACGCCAACGAGAACGAGGTTGGCGGCGTCCACCTGGCCTTTCTGGTCCTTCTCGTCCAGGAACGCCTTGGCGGCCATCACGTCATCGACGAAGTGGGCGTAATAAGCCGGCGGGAAGGTACGGAACAAGATCGTGGAGACCTGTCCGTCCGGCCCTCCATCCGGTGGGTTGCCGGGGCGGCGCGAACCGCGAATGCCGGCGTTCTGGGCGAAGTCCGCGAAGTTCTTCCCGACCCCGGTGCTGTCGCCGTGGCCGCGGAAGTCGATGGCGAGGACGGCGTATCCGTCCGCGTTGAGCGACTTGGCGAGCCGCGATATATTGGCTTCCCGGCGGGTCTGCCCAAGCTCGGGCAGCAGGAGGACGCATTTGCTGCGTCTGCCTTCCTCGCCGGGGTAAAACATCCCGCGCACGATCGCGTCATCCGCGGTGCGCAGCGTTACGAGATGCGGCTGGTTTACCTTCGGTTCGTCGGGCGGCTTCGCGACCGGCGCGACCTTCGGGATCACCAGCTGGAGACTCTTCCGATCGACGACCGTGTCGCCCACCAGGGCGATCACCTCGATCGTTGGGCCGCCCTCGGCCGCGGTGCCGTCGTTCTGAAACTCGAGCGGCAGCAGTAGTTTCCCGGCCGCGATCTCGGCGTTGAGCGGACACGTCACGCCGGCGGGCAGTTTCTCGATGCGCAGCGCGATCGGGCCTTCGTAGCCCTGCCGAGCGATGTTGACCAGAAGTTCCGCCGGGGTTCGGGGCGTCAGGACCAGTGTCGGCGGCAGGATCAGCCGCGGCGTCAGGGCGGTCCGTTCCACCGAGTAGCTCACCGTCTCCTCCTGGGCGAGGACTCCGCCGGCCAGCAACCGGAGTTTGACGAAGTTTTTCGTCGGTGCCGCATCCGCGGAGACGGTGAACACGACGCGCACGAAGTTCGGGAGCGGTTTAGGCTCGTTCGGCCGTACCATCTGGGGGTTGTCGGGTTCGGCAGGAGCCGGGGCGTTGTCCGGCGCACCGCCGGGGAACGTCTTCACCCGGACTTCCACATTCGGCGGCCGCGGCTCAAGTTCCAGAGTCAGCTCGTCCGGGTTGCCCTGACGGTCCACCTCGAAATCGACCTCGCTCCTCTCGCCGATCTTCCAGACGAGCGGCTTCAGGTTGATGAGCTGCGGCATCGGCCGTTTGCGCACGCTCAGGGAGACGATGAATTCGTCCATCTTCTTGTCGCCGTCCCAAAGGGAGACGACGACGCGGTGTTCCCCGGCGTCGATGGCCGGCGCGGCGCGGAACGCGATCCGGGCATCCTCTTGTCCCGGTTCCACGGTCGCCGGTTCGTAGGTAATCCCCGGAGGAGTCCGCTTTTCCACCTTGAGGACGAGCGGGCCGGCCGCCCCCTGCCGCTCGATGCCGACGGCCGCGAGTGCCGTGTCGCCGCCGCGCACCATGACGGTTTCGACGGACCTGATCCGCGGCGGAGTCGTCGCCCGGACCACCGGCGGCGGACCGGAGCTGGTCGTTTTTTTCGCCGGCCAGAGCCACCACACGAGCAGCCCGGCGATCAACACCGCGGCCGTTCCCAGCACGCCCCAGAACAACGCCGGCTTGTCGTGCCAGGCGCGCGTGTCCTCGTCGTCCGTGTCGTCGTCTTTCTTGGGAAGGTCGAGTTTGGAGGCCTTGCGCGCGGCCAGCCGCGGCGTCTCGGCGGCGGGCGTCGGCTCCGTCTTGAACGGAATCGGCGGCGGGTCCAGTGTTTTCGTGCTGGGCGCGGCGCGGAGCGCGGGGAGCGGCGACGGCAGCATTTCGGGCATGCGCACCGCCCGCGCCGGCACGGGCAGCGGCGGCGGCGCGGACACGACGGCGAGCACGGGCATGGGCGGCGCCGCCTCGCCCGGCAACGGCGGCGGCAGCGGCACCGCCTGCATCAGCGCTGCCGCTTCGGGGACCGCCGGCACCGGGAACGGCGTGCGCCGCCGCGCGTCGCCCGGCTGGAGACTCGACGGCAACGGCGGCACAACGGTCTTCGCCGTCTCGCTCCCGGTCGCGGTCTTTGGCGTTTGCTGCGCCCGCGGGTTGAAATTGGACTTGCGCGCCATGGTGGGCCGAGCGGACAGCAAGCTCTCGACGCGCGTTTCTTCCTCCGTGGTCAGCGGCCGGACGGCGCCGCCGCTTACCAGCTCGCCCAGCAGCGGCACGTCGGCGAGCGGTCCCATGCTGGCCAGCACGACGTGTCCCGACAGCGCCCGCGCGTCGCGATCCGGCAGCGACCACAGCTCCTTGAGCAGCGCGGAGCCGGCCGGGTCGGCGAAGTCGTTCTGGCGGAAGAGCAAGTTTTCCGGGTCGCCGTACTTCGACCACAGGCCGCCGGACGCCCGGACGCCGCGCAAGGCGGTGTAGATCGCCAGGTGGGCGAAGCGATCCATCTCCGGGTGGTAGGCGTCGGCGTCCTTGCGCTTCGGGTGTTGGTAGTTGCGGTGCCCCAACTCGCCGGACGGCTTGTCGGCGAGCGTGGGGACAAACATGCCGTCGTAGTCGATGAGCTTCAGGGCGAGCGCGTTGGCCTTCGAGCCGGGCACCAGCAGGACGTTGCCGTGCTGCAAATCCCCGTGCGCCATGCGCGCGTCGCGCAGCTGCACGGCCAGCTTGACCCACAGGTCGGCCAGCCGTTCGAGCAGGCCGGACTCGGCGGCGTGGTCGGCGACGAACTGATTGAGGGCGAACCCTTCGACCCAGTTCATCTTCACGACCGGAAACCACGTCCCTTTGACCTTGATGCCCTGGTCCTGGTACTGAAACTCGACCATGAACGGCTTCGACCGCTCCTGGAGGTGATCGCTGATGGCCTGGTAACGAGCCTGGATTCCCTGCACTTCGCGCGTGAAGCACTTGACGGCCCAGTTCTTGCCGCCGGCGCACATCATCTTGTAAACGTCGGCGAAATTGCCGGAGAACGGCGACGGCAGCCCCATCAACCCGTCGGCCTGGCCCGCGCGCAGGTCGGCGTCGGCGAAACAGACCTGGGGGTTCTGAATCGCCTCGTTGTAATCGGTCGAGGTCGGCCAGGACATTGTCCGTCCTCCTGATCGCAGCTGGCGTCACGATGTCGTGGCGCTCCCATGCCGAGCGAGGGTTCGCGTTGCTAATCGTCAGCGTGTTCCGCGTATTCCGCAGGAGTTAGGGCCGCAATGGCCAGCACCTTTCGGAGTTCGGCTTTGGTCAATCGTGGGGAGGAATCGCGCAGAGCCTTCTCAATAATCTTTTGCCTCTCCAGAGCAGATACCCGTCGGAATTTGGACGATACGACAATCCCCCACACGCCGTCATCGTCGGACAGCTGAATGTGCTCCGGTTCAAAGGACCGTCGCAATGCGTCGGTTATTTTGTCTTTGAGCGCCACAACAGGACCCCCCGCCGGTCTGCCGCATTTCAGCCTGAAAGGCTGGGATAACTCAGCCCAGGGCAACGCCCTGGGTTCCCGCACGATAACAATCCTACGCCCTGACAGGGCGCGACGAGGACCGTGATCCGACCTGTCGTCGCGCCCCTTCAGGGCTAACATAATCTATTTAACTCCGTTTCCCAGGGCGTTGCCCTGGGCTGAGGGATCTCAGCCTTTCAGGCTGAAATGCGGCAGACTGTTTCACTCGCGTTATCCGGCCTGGTCGGTCGTCGTCACTCGAGCCAGACTGCCGCGAGTGTTACATCATCGTTTCGCAGCTGCCCCTTGTGGCGCAGCTCGCCGATCCAGTCGGCGAACGCTTCTTCGTGAATCAGCGGGTTGAGGAACGCTTCCAGATCCTCCCACGGCTTCTCGTCCACTTCCCAGCGGAGCAAGAACCACTCGGCCAGCGCGTCGGTCATCATCCAGATACTATCGCCCGGCCAGTTCTCACCGTCGCAGGATCGGCTGCGGTCGCGGCGCACTTCCTCCGGCGTCGTGTGCGAGCCGACCAGCCAGGGCGTGCTGTTGAACTCGTCGGCGTCGCCCAGCGGGAAGCGCTCGATCAGCACGCCGGAGCGCACCTGGAAGAGGCAGCTGTCGCCGACCGCCAGCGCCTGCCAGCGCCAGGGAGTGTTCGGCTCGGCCGCAGCCTGCATCGACAGGGCCAGGAAGGTCGTGAAGGCGTCATTATCGCGGGCGCGGGCGTGTTCCATCACGTACCAGGGCATGTCGGTCGGAACCTGGACCTGGGCGGCCTCGGTCCGCCAGCGTTCCTGCAAGGCCGGCAGCGATGCGGGCCAGGGCGCCGACAAACCGTCGCTGTGGACGAAGTCGTCCACCAGCAGGCGCGCCCAGCGGCCGGAGTCCGGGCCACCTTCGGAGGCGCCGTCGGCGATCGCGAAGCGGCCGCGCGTCGAATCGCCGGCCGAAGCGTCCAGACAGTCGGCGAGGCCGAAGCCGGCGCGCGGCACGCGGAAGTCGCGGAACCGCAGCAGGTGGCGCCAGCCGTGGATGCCGGTGCGGGCCATGAATCACCGCGACAGGTTCTTAAAATCGACGCGGGTGCCGATGTCCAGAAAGCGCACCACCGACCCGAGGTCGGCGTTGAACACAAAGCCGCGCGTGCCGCCGCTCACCGCAAAGCCGCTCTGCCGGGCCTGGCCCTGCATCGGCGGCGGCAGCGGGCTGGACATGCGGAACAGGCGGCGCGCGAAATCGTCGGGCAACACGTCCTCGCGGTCGGGAAACTCGACCGGCTGTTCGCCCTTCGACGACAGATGCAGGTTAAACAGCAGCACCGCCCCGTCCTCGCTGTTGAGCTGACGGACGCGGGCAGCCGGGATTTCGGGGTTGCCGTCGTTGGCCTCGCCATCGGTCAGGTTAATGACCAGCGGCGGGAAGCAGGTCGGGTGCTCGGCGAGGAAGCCGGCCAGGATCGAGTCGGCGCGTTCGAGGGTAGCGCACATCGGCGTCTTGCCGTCGGCGACCGGCTCGAACCAGACGGGAAACTTCACGGTCTGCTGCACCTTGCCGCCCTGGCCGTCGTCCACGAGATTGACGCGCTGCTCGACGCGCAACGGCGAGCGCGCGACCTCGCTGATCGGCACCATTTCGCGGCCGGCGAGGACGCCGCCGAGGCCAGGCGTGATCTGCCGGCCATAACCGAGGACGCCGACGTGAAAGCGGTCGAGGACGTTCTGCCCCCAGACGCAGCGCAGCACCAACGTGTAGATGAGACGGTTGATCGACTCGGCAACGGCGTCAGCCTTGCGCTTGTCCGCCTGGCCGCTCATCGGGCCGAGCATGGACTTCGACTGATCGATGAGGAAAAGGAAGCAGGTCGGGTTAGCCCGGCTGATCTCGGCGGAGTAGGACATCGGTGTCGTCTCACGGGGTGCGCGCCGCGGCGGTAGGCGGAGTGTGGGAGATTATACCCGCGAGCGGTGCGCGTTCACAAGAGTCTCGTTCGTGTTTACGTTTCGCGCGCGAAACGTAAACACAGACACTGGCGTCTCGCCCTCCACCGCACAGGAACCTTTTCATGACCTCCCCCTCGCATCTGACCCGCCGAGCCGCCCTGAAGCGCTTCGCCGCGGCCGGGCTGACCGTCCCGTTCGTCTTCCGCCGCCACGCTACCGCCGCCCCAAGTGAGACGTTGTACCACGCCAGCTTCGGCGCCGGCGGCATGGCCGGTTCCGACATCGGCTCGCTGACCGCCAGCAAGAACCTGAAGCTCGTCGCCGTCGCCGACGTGGACCTGAGCCGCCTCGCCGACATCAAGAAGCGCTTCCCCGACCTGCACGTCTACCAGGACTGGCGCGAGCTGCTCGACAAGGAGAAGAACCTCAACTCGGTGAACGTGTCCACGCCCGACCACATGCACGCGCCGATCGCGATGCGAGCCATGCAGCAGGGGTTGCACGTCTACACCCAGAAGCCGTTGACGCAGACGATCTACGAAGCCCGCCAGCTGACGCGCGTGGCTCGCGAGAAGAAGCTCGTCACGCAGATGGGCATTCAGATTCACTCGCACGACGTTCACAAGACGGTCGTCGCCACGATCCACGCCGGGGCCATCGGCAAGGTCAAGGAGACGCACAGCTGGAGTGGCAAGCAGTGGGGCGACCGCGCCCCGCGCCCCGATCGCACCGATCCGGTGCCGGCCAACCTGAACTGGGACTTCTGGCTCGGCGTGGCGGCGGAAAGGCCGTTCATCGGCGGCGAGTACTACCATCCCGGCAACTGGCGCAAGCGCCTCGACTTCGGCACCGGCACGTTCGGCGACATGGGCTGCCACATCCTCGACCCGGTGTTCGGCTCGCTCGGCGTGACGGCACCCAAGTCGGTGCGCTCCGACGGCGACGCGCCGAACGAACACAACTGGGGCCTGGACGTGCAGGTGCAATACATCTTCCCCGGCTCGAAATACACGACCGAGTCGGTCACGATGAACTGGTACAACGGCAACCGCCGCCCGCCGGCCGAGGTTCAAGCGCTCATCGGCAAGCGCCCGCTGAACGATCAGGGGTCGATCTACATCGGCACGGAGGGGGTGCTGTACTCGCCGTATATCGCGGCCCCGGTGCTGCTGCCGGAGGAGAAGTTCGCCGACTACAAGATCCCGAAGCAGGGCGGCGACAACCATTACCTCCAGTTCGTCGAAGCGTGCCGCGGCAACGGCACGACCTCGGCGCCGTTCGACTACTCCGGCCCGCTGACCGAGTCGGTGCTGCTGGGTTGCCTGGCCACGCGCTTCCCGAAGACGCTGCTGGAATGGGACGCCGCGGCCCTGAAGGTAACCAACGTCGCCGACGCCAACCAGTACGTCCGCCGCCGCTACCGCAAGGGCTGGGAAGTAGAAGGGCTGTAAGAAGACTGAGAGTTTTGTTTTCTACGAGCCGCGACCGTTAGGGAGCGCTTGGCGCGACGTTGCGCAAAGCGCTCCTTAATGCGGCCAAGCCGCAACGAGTTAGCAACCACACAAAACCAGTCTGGCTGAAAGCTGATAGCTATCAGCTATTAGCTGTCAGCCAGAACTCGGCTGAACTGCTCCGCAGCTTGCGGAGCAGTTCAGAGGTAAGAACCTAACGGTCGCGGCTCGTAGAATCTGTCTTCCCTGGCGAAGAATCCCCCGCTCGGTTATGCTGCATGGAGGAACCGGGAACACGAGAGGGACCAGCGGTGGACGATCGCGTCACGGAACTCGAACGGGCCGTCTCGCTCTCGGGTCTGCTCGGCTACCTCAACTTCTCCGACGGCCGGCCTGACCCGCGCTGGCAGAAACAACTCAACGACGCATACGCCTTCTTCGCCCGGCACGGCGAAACCGTGCCCTGGCTGGCCCTCCTCGACGCCATGCGCGGCGGCCTCAATCGGCTGCGCGAGTCGGGCAGCTCCGCCTTTCGCGATACAACGCAGGCCGCTGCCGCGCTCGACCTTGCTGGGCGTGTGCTGACCGCTTATCGCGAACATCACCGCGACCTTCTCGCTCACCTGACCGATGCCGAACTGTTCGCACCCTTCTTCCTCGTGCGCGTCTTCGAGGCCGTCCTCGCGCTCGGGGCGACGAGCGCCGACGAGACGCAGGTCGTCGCCAAGCTGAATGACTTCGTGGGGCATCGCCCCGTTGCGCTGCTGGAGACGCGGCCGCAGGGTGAGCCGTACGCGCACGAAAAACATCGGCCGATCCCGCTCTACCTGCGCGGCGCCGGCGTCGGGCACGGGCGCTACCACGACCTCGTTGCGCGCGCGCTGGAGATCCTCAACAGCACCGAGGAGGGGTTGCTGGCCGATGCGTCGTTCGACCCGCAGCTACTCGACGAGTTCGCGCTCGACGCGCGGGCTTACGACCACGGCCATCCGGTCAACCGCCGGCCGAACTACGTCTTCGGCGAGTGGGATCCCTACCATCTCGACAACCAGGGCCGCTATCGCCGCTATGTCGCTCGCAAGATCACGCTCGACGGTCTGCTCGATCGCGTCGAACAGCCGTCGCCTTTGTCCCGCGACGAACGGCTGACCGAGGCGGCCGCCGTGCTGGCCGGCACCGTGCTGATGGCAGCCGGCGTCGGCGGCAGCGGGCCGACGGACCACGACTCGGCGACGACGCTCGGCACGCTCATCCCGCGCATCGCCCGCTACCGCGACGCCTTTTACGACCAGCTGCTGGAGAAGATGCCGCCGCCGCTCGCCGCCCGATTGCGCCAGGAAAAGCAGACGACACGGCAGCCGTTCGGCGCCGTGCGTCAAGCGGTCAACGCCTACCTCGCTCGCCACCGCGCCGCCCAGTTGCAACACCGTCACCTGTCGATGCTCTTCGCGGAGATGGGTTATGCCGAAGCCAGCCGGAACGAGGCGGTGAAGATCCCGGCCGTGTCGGTGCGGCTGCTCAGCGAGATTGTCGGCCGGCTGACGACGGGTCAGGTCGAGGCGGACCACGGCCGCCCAACCGCTGCCGCCCGCTTGCTGCCGGAGATCGAAGACCTGCTGCGCCGCGGCATCGACTGCGGCGCCTTCGCCGACCCGTGGAACGTCCTCGGCTTTCAGGGCCTTTTTCCGCTGTCATCGGCGCGCGAGGACAGCGTGCGCGACCAGCGCCTCGACGAACTCATTGGTGTCGTCGAGTTGACGTTCGAGTTGTACGCCCGGTTGATGAGCGAGGGAGCGGCGGCCGGCGACCGCGACCTGGTCAAGTCGCTCAAGAAGGGGCTGGACGAGCTGGCGGCGTGGTGGGACCAGTTCGCGACCTATGAGGTCAGCGACGTGCGCAAGGTGCGCGGCGCCGAGGCAGCGTCCGCCGCGGGCCACGTCGCCACGGCCCTGGCGCGCTGGCAGGAACACGGCGCCGCCGTGGCCGACCTCGCCTTCTGGAAGGGACGGCTCGACAACTTCCGGTCGCCGCGCGCCTTCGCCCTGGTCATCGACACGCTGCTGCGCAAGGCCGACTACCGCGCCGCCATGGCGCTGCTGTGCAACTGGGTCGGCCGCGTCGAGCAGGCGCCGCTGGAAGACCCCGCCCAGGCCGGCCGCCTGTCGCCGC
This sequence comes from Gemmatales bacterium, assembly GCA_038331535.1. Classification (GTDB taxonomy): domain Bacteria; phylum Planctomycetota; class Planctomycetia; order Gemmatales; family Gemmataceae; genus JBBQPD01. The sequence continues at coordinate 9,380 of JBBQPD010000155.1, forward strand.
GTGACGCCACAGCCACGTTCCACACGCTGGCGCTGCGCTGGATGCTGGCGGTCACGCAGGGGTCGTGCGACGTGGGGGGTGGGGGGGGGGGGGGGGGAGTTAAAAGGGGAACAGGAAGAGAGAAAACACACCACCACCCCCACCCCCCCCCCCCCCCGCCGGAGGGGGGGCAGGGGATAAAAAAATGACCACCACCGGGGCCCCAACCAC
>JBBQPD010000156.1:0-9550 GCA_038331535.1 Gemmatales bacterium
CGGGTGCATCGCGATGCGGTGAACGCAGTGGCCGACCTCGGCATTCGGGTCGGGGATGTACTGGGAATGCAGTCCGCGGTTGATCGGTTTCCAGGTCTTGCCGGCGTCGTCGCTGCGGAAGCAACCGGCCGCCGAGATGGCGATGAAAATCCGCTCGGGATTGCTGGGATCGAGAAGGATCGTGTGCAGGCCCAATCCGCCGGCGCCGGGCTGCCACCTGGCACCGGTGCCGTGGTTGCGCAGACCGGGCAGTTCTTGCCAGTTCTGGCCGCCGTCGGTGGTTTTGAACAGGGCGGCGTCTTCCACCCCGGCGTAGACGGTGTCCGGATCGGTCAGCGACGGTTCGAGATGCCAGACGCGCTTGAACTCCCAGGGGTGCGGCGTGCCATCGTACCACATGTGCGTGCCGGGGACGCCGTCGTAGACGAACTTGTTACCGACCGGCTCCCACGTCTTGCCGGCGTCGTTGGAACACTGGATCAGCTGCCCAAACCAGCCGCTGGTCTGCGACGCATACAGGCGATTCGGATCGACGGGCGAGCCTTTCAGATGATAGATTTCCCAGCCCGCGAAGAAGGGGCCGCTGACGTCCCACTTTTGGCGCTTGCCATCCGCCGTCAGGACAAACGCGCCTTTCTTCGTCCCGACCAGAACTCGTACTCCACTCATCCCGTCCTCCTTGCTGAGTGTCTGGAACACTTCCCCGACGAATATCTCGTATCCTTGTAGTCAAGACTCCAAAGGAAATCAAGCACCGTAGGTCGGAGCGCGGCCGTCCCGGCCGCCCGGCGGGCGAGACGCCCGCGCTCCAGCCAAGGGGCGCGCACGGCCGGCGCTGATACAATCCTCTTCGGACTTCTCTCTGGGGCATGGAAAAAGGGACGGGCACGTTTCTGATTTGGGGATGCTTGCCGAGTGCAGAAAATCAGCGCGAGGGATACCAGGGGACGAGCCGCGCACCGGCGGCAGAAGAGCCGCCGGTGCGCGGTGTTGGTACGGCTTACTTGTCCTTATTCTTCGGCGGGGCGCCGACCTGCACGGCGGTAACCTTGTCGTCGTCGCCGAGCGTGACGGTGATCAGGGTTCCTTCCTTGACGTCCTTGAAAGCGTCCTTGGCGACGCCTTCCTTCTTGTCCGCACCCGTGAAGGTAATGACCTTGACGTCGTCGGCGACCTTGAAGTCCGTCGCCTTCGGCTCCTCGCCCTTCTTGGTCTTGACCTTGATCGTCAGCGTACCGTCCTTGACCGACGCGAACGCGCCGCTGACGGTCTTGGCCTTCTTCTCGGCGGCCAGTGAGAGGCCGGCGACCAGGGCCAGGGCGAACAGACTGCACACGAGTTGACGCAACATCGGAGTAACTCCTCGCGGGTTTGGACCCGACTGGAACCGAGTAGCCCCGACACCCTGTCGGGACGGACTCGATTCGGCTGGTGGGAGGGCGCGGAAACGCAGGGCCGGCCTCGTCGGCAGACGACGCTGAAGGCGTGGCACGGAAGCCCTGTCTGATAGATAGAGGCATTCCGAACGCTCGATTAGGCAGCGAATCGTGTGAGCGAGTCTTTCACGGCGGTCTCAACCGGGAGCATGGAAAAGGCATTGGAAAAGACGTGATGCTCCCCGAACCCTTTGAGAACGCCTATGTCCTCACCGGCCCGACCGGATCGGGCAAGAGCCGGCTCGGCCTCGAGCTGGCGGAGGACCTGGGAGCGGAAATCGTCTCGATGGACTCGATGGCGCTCTACCGCGGCATGGACGTCGGCACCGCGAAGCCGGCGGCCGAAGACCGCCGCCGCGTGCCGCACCATCTCCTCGATGTGCTGGAGCCGTGGGAGTCGGCCAGCGTCGCCTGGTGGCTGGAGCAGGCGAAGCAGTGCTGCCGGGAGATCGAGGGGCGCGGTCGCCGTGTCCTGTTCGTCGGCGGCACACCGCTCTACCTGAAAGCGCTGCTGCACGGCCTCTTCGACGGTCCGCCCGCGAACCTCGCCCTCCGCGCCCGCCTGGAGCGCGAAGCGGCGGAACAAGGGAGCGAACCACTTCATACCCGGCTGACGTGCGTCGATCCTGCGACGGCGGCGCGGTTGCATCCCAACGACCTGCGCCGCATCGTGCGCGCGCTGGAGGTATGGGAGCTGACCGGCCGGCCGATCAGCGACTGGCAGCAGCAATGGGGCGACACATCCTCGGCGAGCGGGGGGCGTAAGCCCCCCGGTGCCTCACCGGGGGGCTTACGCCCCCCGCTCACCGAGCGCTGTCTCTATTTGGATCTGCCGCGCCCGGTGCTCTACGAGCGCATCAATGCCCGCGTCGGGCGCATGTTCGCCGACGGCCTGGTCGAGGAAGTGCGCGCGCTGCGCCGCCTGGAACGACCGCTCAGCCGGGAAGCTGCGCAGGCGCTGGGCTACAAAGAATTGTTCGACTACCTCGACGGCAAGGGCAGCCTGGAGGATGCCGTCGTTACAATCCAAACGCGCAGCCGGAACTTCGCCAAGCGCCAACTCACCTGGTTCCGGCACCTTTCGGGCTGCCGCCCGGCCACGGAAGAATTGACATTCGCGCTTTGGGGCTTGACAATGAAAGCAGGAGTGCGGACAGGGGACAGTCGGTAGTGTCGCCGCGAGCGGCTTAGCGGTCATGTGCCGCTAAGCCGCTAGCGGCAATCGTGCGCGTCCAGACGAACGCCAGGCGGAAGGCGCCTTCGGCCGGCCGTTGTGGAGGGATCATCGATGCCGGCCGTTACGTTTCAGGTAATCGATGGGATCGATAAAGGCCGCGTTTATCGTGAACTCCCCACGCCCGTCAGCATCGGTCGCGAGGAAGGCAACCTCCTCCGCCTCAACGACGAACGTGTCAGCCGCTACCACGCCAAAGTTCAGTTCGACAACGGCGAAATCATCCTGACCGACCTCGAAAGCACCAACGGCACCCGCGTCAACGGCAACGTCATCACCATCCGCCGACTGCGCGCCGGCGACCGCATCTCCGTCGGCCGTTCGCTGCTGCTGTTCGGCAACGATACCGAGATCGTGGCCCGCTTGACCGCGCTCAGCGGTATCACGGCGCCGGCGGCCGAACAGGAAGGTTCCATTTCGGCCACCGTCCACGCCCAATCGGTCGCCGCCCAGTTCGACCACGACCTCGATTTCATCCTCAGCTCCAAGGACAAGATCACCAACAACAACGGCACGCTCTTCGCCAACAATCGGCCGCTGCCGCCGCTGCCGCAGAAATTGACGCCCTCCCAGGCCGCCCGCCTCGCCGAGCTGCTCGATTTTCTGCACCGCCAGATCACGCAGGCGACAGAGAACATACAGACCAACGACGAGGCGACACAGATCACCCTGGCGTTCGGCGACTGGCAGCGCATCCTGGCCGTGCAGATGTTGCTGGCGCGCTACGCGCGCGCGGTCAGCGACCCCGATTCGATCGACGAGTAGGGATAAGAGGACATGAACCAGAACCCCGGCATTCCTGCCGAGAGTGACGGATCGAAAGGATACATCATGCAGAAAGTTACTTACACCGAGAAACTTGAGAACGACAAACGCCTACTACCGTTGGCGCAAAAGGCAACAGAACAACTGGAGGAACTGATTGGACTATATTCCGCCGAAGTCAGTGCGGAATGGGATCTGAATGAGGACGCGCACGGTCGGCCGCTCGTGTCGCTTCGTATTCGCGATTACTCCGGAGCGAAGGATGTGAAATTCGACCCGGCTATGCTGGCCAACGCGCGCCACACGCGTGGCCGCCTCAATCGGCTCTGGGGAGACCTGTTAGAGATTCGGTCCGATGCCCAGCACCGCAAAGTCCTTCAACTACTCCAAGAGTACGAGGGAGCCTGAGTGTGGCCAGACCGACCCACGATCAAATCATCCGGGAGCTGACCCAGGACGTGACAATCCTGAAGGAACGTCTGGCTCGTGTTCGCGAGGACATTGAGGGACTCTTTGATCTCCCGATTCAGGTTGCTCTGTTGCAACATCGCGTTGACACAATGCACGAGGGCTGGAAGACGTGGGCGCAGCGCCTTTGGATGCTTTTTGCCCCGATCGTCGGCGGTTTAATCGTGTATTTCCTGAACAAGAAATGACGGCTTCTTCCCACCTTCCGGCGCGGGATAACTTGCGGGCGGGCCGGCAACCGTGCTTGTCGGTCCGCCTAGTCTGTTTGAGAGACTAGCCGCCGACGCGGCAATGGAGATCGATTCATGGCAGCGCGTCCGTTCGTTCATCTGCACTGCCACAGTCACTACAGTCTGCTCGACGGCGCCAGCCGCATCCCGGAACTGATCGCCCACGTCAAGCGCCAGGGCATGACCTCCATCGCCCTGACGGACCACGGCAACCTCTGCGGCGCGATCGAGTTCTACAAGGAATGCAAGGCGGCCGGCCTCAACCCGATCATCGGCTACGAGGCGTATGTCGCCCCCAACAAGCGCACCGACCGCGAGTCGCGCAAACGCAACGCGGAGTCCGACGATGCTATCTATCACCACCTGACGCTGCTGGCACAAAATCTGACCGGGTTCAAAAACCTCATCAAGATGGCGTCGCTGGCGTACCTCGAAGGCTACCATTACAAGCCGCGCATCGACAAGGAGCTGCTGGAGACGTTCAACGAGGGGATTATCTGCCTGAGCGGCTGCGCGGCGGCGGAATTCAGCGATCACATCCTCCGCGATCAGATGGATGAAGCCCAGAAGGTGGCCGAGTTCTTCGCTCGGACCTTCAAGGAACGCTTCTTCATCGAGATTCAGAACAACGGCCTGGAGATCCAAAAGCTGTGCGCCGCCGGGGCCATCGACATCGCCAACAAACTCGGCCTGCCGCTGGTGGCGACGAGCGACGCCCATTATCTCCTGCAAGGAGACAGCGTCGCACATGACGTGCTGCTATGCATCAACACGGGGCGGACGCGCGACAACCCCAACCGCTTCAAGTTCGAGGGCAATCAGTTCCATGTGCGCGGACCGGAGGAGATGTACAAGCTCTTCCCCGGCCAGGCCGAGGCGGTGAAGCGCAGCCAGGAGATTGCCGATTCGGTTCACATCGATCTCGACTTCAAGAAACGGCACTTCCCCGTCTTCACGCCGCCCGTGGGCAAAACGCCGGAGCAGTTCTTGCGCGAGTTGTGCGCGGAAGGCATGATCGACCGCTTCGGTCCCAACCCGCCGCAGGCCGCCCAGGACCGGCTCGAGCTGGAGCTGGGCGTCATCTGCCGCATGGGCTTCGCCAGCTACTTCCTCATCGTCAGCGACTTCGTGCGCTTCGCCGTCGAGAACGGCATTCCGGCCAGCGCTCGCGGCTCGGCGTGCGGCGCCCTGGTCAGCTACGTGTTGCGCCTCAGCCACGTCGATCCGCTGGAATACGATCTGCTGTTCGAGCGTTTCCTCGACCCCAAGCGCAGCGAGGCGCCCGATATCGACATCGACTTCTGCCAGGACCGGCGGGAAGAGGTGATCGCCTACGTGAAACAGAAGTATGGCGAAGGGAGCGTGGCCCAGATCGCGACGTTCGGCACCATGGCCGCCCGCGCCGCCATCAAGGACGTGGGCCGCGCCCTGAACATTCCGCTGGAGCGCGTCACCCAGCTAACGAACATGGTGCCGCAGCGCCTCGGCATCACCCTCGACGACGCGCTCAAGGAGAGTCCGGACCTGCGCAAAGCCTACGACGCCGACCCGGACGTGCGCGAGCTGCTCGACATCGCCAAAACGCTGGAAGGCACGAATCGCAACGCAGGCACGCACGCCGCCGGCGTCGTGATCTCCAACGGGCCGCTGACCGATTACGTGCCGCTGCACCGCGTCATCCGCAAGGGCGACGACGCCGGCACCAAGGGCGAGCAGCTGATTACGACGCAGTGGGTCATGGGCGACCTCGAAGCGATCGGCCTGCTGAAGATGGATTTCCTCGGCCTGCGCACGCTGACGCTGCTGGAAAACTGCGTACGCATGATCGAAATGACGCGCGGCATCAAGGTTGACATCTACCGCCTGCCGCTGGACGACGAGGAGACCTATCAGCTTCTTCAGCGCGGCGACGCCAAGGGCGTGTTTCAGCTCGAATCGGACGGCATCCGCGAATTGCTCAAGCGCATGAAGCCGGACAACATCCGCGACCTCATCGCCCTGATGGCGCTGTACCGCCCCGGCCCGCTCGAAGGCGGCATGGTCGATGAATACATCGACTGCAAGCATGGCCGCAAGCAGCCCGTCTATCCGCATCCGGTTATGCAGGAGGTGCTGGCCGAGACGTACGGCGTGATGGTTTACCAAGAAGAGATCATGCGCATCCTGAACCGGCTCGGCGGTATCGAGCTGGCCAGCGCCTACGCCTGCATTAAGGCGATCAGCAAGAAAAAGCAGGAGACGATTGACCAGCGCAAGGCCGAGTTCATCAATGGTGCCGAGCAGCGCGGCATGTCGAGGGACAAGGCGGAAGAAATCTTCGGGCTGATCGTCAAGTTCGGTGGCTACGGTTTCAACAAGAGCCACTCGGCAGCCTACGCCCAGATCGGTTACCAGACGGCCTACCTCAAACGCCACTTCACCGCCGAGTTCATGGCGGCGCTGCTGTCCAGCGAGATCGAGGACGGCAACAAGCGCGATATCCTGGTCGAGCACATCAGCGACGCGCGCAAACTGGGCGTGGAAGTGGTCGCGCCGAGCGTCAATCTGAGCGAGGTCGAGTTCTCGGTCAAGGACGGCAAGATCATCTTTGGCCTGCTGGCGATCAAGGGCTTCGGCCGGCAGGCCGGCGAGTCGGTCGTTCACGCCCGAGCCGAGGGCGGCCGCTTCAAGGACGTCTACGACTTCTGCGAGCGCGTCGATCTTCGGCTGGTCAACCGCAACGCCACGGAACGGCTCATCAAGGCGGGAGCGCTCGATTGCCTCCAGGCGCATCGCGCCCAGCTGATGGCCGCCCTGCCGCGGGCGATTCAGGCCGCCAGCGAGCGTCAGAACGACCTGCGCGTCGGCCAGCGCAACCTGTTCGACGCCGCCAGCGAAGACGCCAGTACGACCGCGCCGGCGTCTGAGGCCTTGATCGACGTGCCGCCCTGGCCGGAGACCGAGAAGCTGAAGTACGAGAAGGAAGTCCTCGACTTCTATTTCTCCAGCCACCCGCTGGCACAGAGCGAGAAAGAGCTGCGCCGTTATGCCGTCAACGCCGTCGCCCAGCTGCGCACGCTGGCGGCCGGCGAGGCGGTGACGCTCGGCGGCATGTTGACGCAGGTCCGCTACATGAACACCAAGAAGGCCCGCAACGGCAACAGCCGCTACGTCCGCTGCAAGCTGGAGGACTTCACGGGAGCGGCGGAATGCGTCATGTGGCCCGACGATTTCGAGCGCTACAAGGAGGTCGTGGCCGAGGACACGCCGCTGATCGTCAAGGCGACGATCGAGCGCACGCGCGACGAACCGGGCCTGGTGGTGCAGCGCGTCCTGACGCTGCCGCAAGCGGCGCAGGAGTTGGCGAAGGGCGTGCAAATTCTGGTCAAGCTCAAGAGCAAGGTGGCGACGATCGACGCTCTCGCCGAAATCCTGAACCGCTCGCGCGGCAACTGCCCGGTGTTCCTGGTGGTACGCGATGAGGCGAACCGCGATTGCATCATGAAGCTCGGCCGCGACTTTGGCGTCAACGCGCATACCATCGAGCTGGAATCGTTGGAGGGATTGCTCGGACCGGGGAGCGTGAAGCTGGTCTGAACGCTCGCCGCCGGCTTGCCGTTTCGCGAAACGCGAAGCAACCGGATAAGGGAGAGTCGCCTTGACCCTTCCGCCTTGCTGCCGGATGATTAGCTGTACTGTCGCGCACGAGAGAGGCCTTGGGTAATGAACAAGTCCGTCAAAAGGGAATCGCGGAAAATGCCAACGGTAGCTGAACAGCGCAGCTATCTCGTGACAACGGTCGCGCAGGCCAAGACGATCACGGAAGCGTGGCTGTCTGGTCTGGATCTGGTGAACGCCGTGAGTCTGGGATTGCCCGAAATCGACGACCGTTATCACGTCTGGCGTGTACCGCTGCGCAAGGCAGGAACCGAGACGAAGGTCGGCGAGGCAGTCCTTGATGCGTACACCACGGAGGTGTTACACAACAAGACGACCAGGCCAGAACTGCTGGAGTCACGGCTACTTGGAAAAAGTGAAGACAAGCCCAAGAAAGACCGGGGGACCGGTCAGCTCTACGAACTGTCTGCGCTCCGCAACACGATAGGGCTAGGAGATGCCGCCCAGCTGATTGACGAAATGCCCAAGGAGTCCGTGGACCTGATCTTCACGTCTCCGCCCTACTTCAATGCGCGCCCCGAATACTCGGAGTACCAGGAATACGAAGAGTACCTATTCAAGATGCGTCAGATCATTCAGCGCTGCCATCGCGTCCTCAAGGATGGTCGTTTTTTTGCGATTAACTGTTCACCTATCCTCCTCCGCCGCGCAAGTCGAAGCGAGTCTTCAAAACGGATAGCCGTGCCATTCGATCTGCATCGGATCTTCGTGGAAGAGGGCTACGATTTCATTGACGACATTATCTGGCTGAAACCGGAAGGGGCCGGGTGGGCGACCGGGCGCGGGCGTCGCTTCGCGGCCGACCGTAACCCTCTCCAATACAAGGCCGTCCCGGTGACGGAGTACGTGCTGGTGTATCGCAAGCGTTCGGATGTTCTCATCGACTGGCATATTCGCAACCACCCGAACCGGGAGATAGTCGAGGCTTCCAAGATCAAAAACGGTTACGAAAAGACGAACGTGTGGAAGATCTCTCCGAAGCCGAATTCCAAGCATCCGGCTGCGTTTCCCCTTGAATTGGCCGAGAAGGTCGTGGCTTACTACTCGTTCAAGGAAGACGTGGTCATGGACCCGTTTGCCGGCTCGGGAACCGTCGGTGCTGCTGCGGTGGCAGGCGGGCGCCGGTTTGTTCTCTACGATGTGAACCCGGAATACGTCAGCCTGATGCAGCGAGAGGCAGGCAAGTGGCTGGGCAAGGCGGCGGAAGAAATACTCTGCATCAACGTCCCGCCCATTACGGACGTTTCCAGCCTTTTTTGAGATGAGCCAACCATGCCAAGCAAAAAAGCAAACGAAAACTTGCTCTCCAACTTGTTTCCGGAAAGCGGTCGCGTACTCCTTACCGGAGGCGGCAAGGAGTTCGTGGAGCGGATTGGAGCGACCGCTATTCGAGAGGCCATTTACAGGGTAATGCTAGGCGAAAACATTCGCAATCTCACCGAACCGCTCTCGAGGCGCCGTATCGCTCAGGTGAGTGGCGCACTGGTTGCCATGTTCACCAACGGCTTTCTCACTGATGATAATTTTGGGCAGCACCTTTCCGAATTGGCGGTTGCGCAGTTGAAGGCGAAGAAGAACGACAAGGCCGAAGTGTGGATCGCCCAATGGTTGCTTGGACTAACAGGCAAGGCCAGCCAGAATGTTCTTGGGGCCGATCCGCAAGCCCTCATTCGCTATGTCGTCGATTTTGAGAAAGCAATCCAAGACGCCGCTCGACATTGTCTTGAACAGCTCGGCGACTACCAGATGACTCTTGGTCA
>JBBQPD010000157.1:0-9494 GCA_038331535.1 Gemmatales bacterium
CAGTGGCGGCGATACCCGAAGCCGACGCCAATCACCGGCGGCGGCGCCTCTTCCACCACAACCACGCGCCGCGGCTGCACGTAGCCCGACCGCTGCATGTAACCAATCACCACGTCCGAGACGCCTTCCCGATGCAGCCAGGTGATCTGCTCTCCTGTCAGGGTAAACACCGTGCGCGTCGCCCGGATCTGGTCGATGATGACGCCGTCGCTGACGTTGCTCTGCGCCAGGTCCCGAATCTGTTCGAGGCTCATCGGCCCGCCGCGCGCCGCCACGTCCTGGCGGATCGCAGTACGGCGTTCCGATTCGTCAGCGGACGCTCCGGCGCTCGCTCCTACCAGCGTACCCAACCCGGCGCCGATCACTGTCCCGGCCGCAGTATTCCCGGTAGCGTGGCCGATTAGAGCGCCGGCCGTCCCGCCGACGCCGGCGCCGACCAACGCTCCCGTTCCGGTATTCGAGGCGCAGCCGCCGACGAAAAGAAGCGGCGCCAGTGCAGCACCGACCATCCATTTACAGCGAACGGCGAACGCTTGCGGATTTTGCGCAGTCTGCATAAAACATCACCTCCGTCTAACTAGACGGTCCTCGGATAGCACAACGATTCCGACCCGTCAACCTCTCTCGCGGCCGGGTCTCGCTTGCGGCTTGCGGCTTCGCTGGCCGCTAAGCCGCAAGTGGCAATCCTGTACACCGCCTCGTTCCTAATTATCGGCTCTTTGAGGTTTGTAACATGACGCGCAGCAGTCAAAGCCCCTGGCTCTTCCTGACATACTGTCTGGCGTGGACGCTCGTCGCCGCGCCGGCCGCTCGCTCCGAGGCTCCCGCGATGCCGCAGAAGGTCGTCACGATCGAGGGTATCACCGAATACCGCCTGAACAACGGTCTTCGCCTCCTGCTCTTCCCGGATTCCGCGTCGCCGAACGTCACCGTGAATATGACCGTTCTCGTCGGCTCGCGCCACGAGGGCTATGGCGAAACCGGCATGGCTCACCTGCTGGAACACATGGTCTTCAAGGGCACGCCTACCCACACCGACATCCCGAAGCAGTTGAAAAACCACGGGGCCTCGTTCAACGGCACCACCTGGGTGGACCGCACCAATTACTACGAGACGATGCTCGCCACCGACGAGAACCTCGAGTTCGGCATCCGCCTCGAAGCCGACCGGCTCATCCACAGCTTCGTCAAGCGCGAGGATCTGCTTTCGGAAATGACCGTCGTCCGCAACGAGTTCGAGCAAGGTGAGAACTCGCCCGATAACATCCTCCGCCAGCGCATGACGGCGGCCGCTTACGAGTGGCACAACTACGGCAAATCGACCATCGGCAATCGCAGCGACATCGAGCGCGTGCCGATCGAAAAGCTCCAGGCGTTCTACCGCAAGTTTTACCAGCCCGACAACGTCGTCCTCGTCGTCGCCGGCAACTTCAAGGAACAGAAAGCGCTCGACCTGGTCACGAAGTATTTCGGCGCGCTCAAGCGGCCCGAACGCCAGCTCGACGCGACCTACACCGAGGAACCGCCGCAGGACGGCGAGCGCAGCGTGGTCCTGCGCCGCGTCGGCACCGTGAGCGTGGTCGGCGCCGTCTATCACATTCCGGCCGGGGCACACGCCGACTTCCCGGCCGTCGAAGTGCTGGCGACTCTGCTCGATGCCGAGCCGGCGGGCCGGCTCTACAAGGGACTTGTCCTCTCGAAAAAAGCGACGAAGGTGTCTTCCGACGCCTTCGGCTGGCACGACCCCGGCCTGCTGGAAATCAGCGTGCAGGCCGAGAAGGGCCAGCCGTTGGAGACCGTCCGCGACGCGATGACCGATATCCTCGAAAAGTTGCAGGACGAGAAGCTCTCCGAGGAAGAGGTCAACCGCGCCAAGGCCAAGCTCGCCGCGGTCCAGGAACGGCTAATGACCAATAGCGGCCGCATCGCCATCACACTGAGCGACTGGGCGGCCAAGGGCGATTGGCGCCTGTTCTTCCTGCACCGCGACCGCGTCGCCGCCGTCACCCCCGCTGACGTGAACCGGGTCGCGAAAGCCTACCTCCAGCGCAGCAATCGCACGGTCGGCCTGTACTACCCCTCCGAGACGACGCAGCGCATCTCCATTCCGGAGACGCCCGACGTGGCGGCGCTGGTCAAGGACTACAAGGGCGGCGCGACCGTCGCCAAGGGTGAGCTGTTCGAGCCGACCGTCGCCAACATCCTGAGCCGCGTCAAGCAGCAGAAGCTCTCTTCCGGCGTCCAGGCCGCCCTGTTGCCGAAGAAGACGCGCGGCGAAATGGTGACGGGGCAACTGACGCTGCGTTACGGCAACGCCGACTCGCTCCAGGGAAACATGAGTGCCACCCAGTTCCTCGGCAGCATCATGGAGCGCGGCACGACGAAGCACACGCGGCAGCAACTCGAAGACGAACTGGATCGCCTCAAGGCCCGCCTGAGCGTCGGCGGTTCGATGGGCGAGCTGACGATCGGCATCCAGGTGAAGCGCGAGAACCTGCTGCAAGTGCTGAGCCTCATTCACGAAATCCTGCGCTCGCCGACCTTCCCGGCCAACGAGTTTGACGTGCTCAAGCGCGAGAGTAAGGAAACGCTGGAGAAGAGCCGCACCGACCCGCAGGCGATCGCCGTGCGCGCCATGCAGCGCAAGCTCAACCCGTTCGAGAAAAGCGACATCCGCTACGTGCCGACCGTCGAGGAGTCGATCGAACGCCTGGAAGCGGTCACGCTCGATCAGGTCAAGAAGATTTACGCGGAGCAGCTCGGCGGCACGAACGGCGAGCTGGCGCTCGTCGGCGACTTCGATCCCGAGCCGACCCTGAAGGCTGTCGAGGAGGCACTGTCGGGGTGGCAGGCGAAAACGCCTTATAAGCGTGTCGAGCGGCCGGCCATAACCTCGGTCAAGGGCGAAGTCGTTGTCATCGAAACGCCGGACAAGGCGAACGCGATCTACTTCGCCGGCCTCATGTTGCCGCTGACCAACGCGGACGCCGACGAGCCGGCGCTGCAAGTCGCGAACTATCTTTTCGGCGGCGGCACCCTGTCGTCGCGCCTCGGCAATCGCGTGCGCCAGAAAGAGGGGCTGTCCTACGGCGTCGGCTCGATGTACGCCGCCGACGCCCTGGACAAATCCGGCCGCTTCATGATGTTCGCGATTTACAATCCCGGCAACAAGGAAAAGGTGTACGCCGCCATCGCGGACGAGCTGACGAAATTGCTGAAGGAAGGCGTCACGGAAGACGAGCTGAGCGAGGCGAAGAAGGCGTACCTTGCCGACAAGAAGCGGCAGCGCTCGAGCGAAGGCGTCCTCGCCGGATTGCTCGGGCAGGAGTTAGCCGCCGGCCGTACCTTCGCCTATTACGCCGCGCTCGAAAAGAACGTCGAGGCGCTGACGGTATCGCAAGTCAACGAGGCGATTCGGAAGCACATCGACCCGAAGCGGTTGGTGGTGGTGCAGGCGGGTGACTTTAAGAAAAAGGCGGGGAATTGACCGCGTCTCGTGTTGACGTTTCGCGCGGTTTGCGCCGCGCGAAACGTAAACACGTTCCCCCACTTCTCGACGCGGATTCGTTGACCGCAGCCGCGCTTGGATGGTAAGGTATGGCGAGGAGGTATCCAATGCCACACATCGTACTGACTGTTGAACAGGCACAGATTATTGCGCAGTCCGCAGAGCCGGTGGAGGTTCGCAACGACAAAGGGCAGGTAGTGGCAACCAGCATTCGCCGGCTCGAAGACATCGACCGCGAGGTGATCGAACTTCACAAGCGGCGGCAAGGACTGCCGAAGGAACCCAGTGTTCCGTCCGCCGTAGTACAGACACGTCTTACCCGGCTCGAAGAGATTCGTCAGCGCGAAGGAATGGATGAGGTCAAGATGAAAGACCTTCTCAGGCAGATGCGCGCGGGAGAGCAGGTATGAATCCCTGGCTGGTTGAGTGGACCTTGTCGGCCGAAGATGAAACGGCTGAAATCTGGATTCAAGCTCCAGATCCAAAAGCGGTGACCAAAGCTCTGGCCCTTATCGAGAAAAGGCTGGCACAAAACCCTGAAGGAGCCGGAGAGTACAAATCCGAGGGATTGTACGTCCTCTTGGTCCCACCCATTCGAATCTATTACACCATCGAGGTTGTCCGGCGTCGAGTAGAAGTGACCGACGTGAGATATGCCCCCTGAATCCAGAGCGGTGATTGCCGCTTGCGGCTTGGCGGAACGCTCGAAGCCGCAAGCGGCAGTTTCGTTTACGGAAACACCGCCAGCAGCGTGACAATCACGGCCGCTTCGGCCAGGCCGCCGGTGACGCTCAGCCCTTCGGGATACAACTTGTACGGCACCGGATCACCCGGCAGACAGTAACCGGCGTTGCTATCAAACCGGCGGCATGGGTCCGTGAAGCGGTGATAGGGCAACAGCGCCAAGTCTTTCAAGAAGTAGCCCGTCGAAACCACCGGACTGAGCAAACCCAGATCCCAGCCGTAGCGTTCGCTGTTCTTTTCCTCGAACAGCAGCCGGCCGTAGTTGACGTAATTCGGCTCGACGAACAAGGAGCGCTCCGGCCAGTTGCGGCCCAGGTAGGCATCCTTCGTCAGCACCGGTTCTTCCGGAAACACAAGCCGTTCGTCGCCGCGATCCTTGGCTTGACGCCTCATGGTTTCAAAGAAATCCGCCTCGGATTTAAGCTCAACCAGCCGTTCCCGGCCGGGAGGATCGAGAGACGGCAACGCGGATTGCTGCTCCTCCGGTCGGGGCGGAGCGGGTTGCTGGAGCTTCGTCCGCTGGATGAGTGCGGGCGCGATAGGCCGCGCCGGGGATGGTACCGTCGCCGGGCGAAAATCCAGCGACGCCGGCAGCGGCCGCGGCTGAAGCGTCACCGGCACGGGCGCGGGCATCGGGTTCAAGGAAGAGTACGGAGAGCTGCCGCTAGGCTGCTGGGCCGGGGCAGTGCCGACGAGCAGCAGCAACATCAGGCCGGTCAGCTTAGACGCCGTCCGAGTTGGCGTACTCCGCGCGGGAGCTGTAATTGGGCGCTTCCTGCGTAATCGCAATGTCATGTGGATGACTCTCCTGCACCGTCGCCGCGCTCACCTGAATGAAGCGCGTGCGGGTGCGCAACTCCTCGATGTTCCGGGTGCCGCAGTAGCCCATCCCCGCTCGAAGTCCGCCGACGAGCTGGTAAATGAACGGGGCGAGCGGCCCCTTGTAAGGCACTCGGCCCTCGACGCCCTCCGGCACCAGCTTGTCCCGCCCGCCGTCGCCTTGACGGTAGCGGTCCTTCGAGCCGGCGACCATGGCGCCGATGGACCCCATCCCGCGATACACCTTGAAGCTGCGTCCCTTGTAGATGATCGTTTGCCCCGGACTCTCCGCCAGCCCCGCCAGCAGGCTGCCCATCATGACACTGTGGGCCCCTGCGGCCAGCGCCTTGGCGACATCGCCCGAATAACGGATGCCGCCGTCCGAGATGATCGGCACCCTGCCGGCGGCGCCCTTCGTGGCCTGATACACGGCCGTCACCTGCGGCACGCCGACGCCGGAGATGACGCGTGTGGTGCAGATGCTCCCCGGTCCTATGCCGACCTTAATTGCGTCAGCCCCCGCTTCCACCAAAGCTCGCGCCCCCTCCTCCGTTGCCACGTTGCCGGCGATCACGTCAATGTCGTGGCTCTTCTTGAGCCGCGACACGGTCGCCAGCACGTTGCCGGAGTGGCCGTGGGCCGAGTCCACCACCAGCACGTCCACGCCCGCCCGGATCAGCGACTCGGCGCGCTCGTATTCATGCACGCCGATCGCCGCCCCGACCCGCAGCCGGCCGCGGCTGTCCTTGCAGGCGTTGGGGAAGTTGGCGAGCTTGTCGATGTCCTTGATGGTGATCAGCCCCTTCAGTTTAAACTTATCGTCCACCAGGAGCAGTTTCTCGACCTTATTTTCCGTCAAAATCCGCTCAGCCGCTTCAAGCGTTGTATTTTCCGGGGCGGTAATCAAGTTGTGGTGCGACATGACCTCGGCGAGGCGTTGGTTGTTGTCCTGCAAGAAACGCAGGTCGCGGCGTGTAAGAATGCCGTTGAGGAAGCCGTTGACCGTGATCGGCACGCCGCTGATCTTGTTCTGCTCCATGATGCGGCGGGCAGTACCGACCGATTCGTCCGGCGGAAGCGTGATCGGGTCGGTGATGATGCCGTTTTCGCTGCGTTTGACCTTGTCCACCTCGCGCGTCTGATCGGCGATCGACAGGTTCTTGTGGATGACGCCGAGTCCCCCTTCCTGCGCGAGTGCAATAGCCAGGTCGCTCTCGGTCACGGTGTCCATCGGCGACGAGAGGATGGGCAGGTTAAGGCGGATGCGCGCGGTCAATTGCGACTTCACGTCCACGTCGCGCGGCACCACGTCGGAGTAGGCCGGTTCCAGGAGGACGTCGTCGAAGGTGATGCCCTGGTATGCGATCCGGTCCTGCATGAAGTGGCTCCTTGGGATCTTATTTGTTGCATTATAGCAACCCTGGCGATTGCCGCTCGCGGCTTAGCGGTTCGGCGCCGCTAAGCCGCAAGCGGCAAACGTGCCGCCTCCCCTCTTCTTGACAGCAACCCCCCCCCTGTTAGAATGGCGGCAGTAGTCCCGATTGGGCCGAATTGGGAACGTGGCGATGAAGTGTCAACGCTGTCCGAAAGCAGCCGCGCTGCACATCACCGAGATCCATTCCGAGGATCAGGTCGAGGAATTGCACCTGTGTGAGGAATGCGCCCAGAAGTATCTTTACGAGCCTGGCGCCTCGAAGCCGACCGGCATCACCAGCGCCCCCGAAGAGTCCGACGAAACCGGCGGCGTGAGCCACGTCTGCGACGTGTGCGGCATCAAGTTCGTCGATTTCCGCAACACCGGCCGCCTCGGCTGTCCGCACGATTACTCCCTCTTCCGCGAAGAACTGCTGCCCCTCCTGGAGAACATCCACGGCGAGACGCGACACGTCGGCAAAACGCCCCGCCGACTGCCGCAGAATCAGCAGAAACAGGCCGAGTTGGTCACCCTGCGCAAACAGCTTGGCGTCGCCGTCAACAAAGAAGACTACGAGGAGGCCGCCCGGTTGCGCGACCTCATTCGCCGGGCCGAAGGATAGGGGGAGGGACATGAAGTGTCAGCTCTGCCCCAACCCGGCCACCGTTCATCTCACGGACATCGTCGAGGGACAGAAGCGCGTCGTCCACCTGTGTCAGGGCTGCGCCGAAGCCCAGCAACTGGTGAAGCAGCAGGAACTGAATCTGCCGGCCATCCTGCAAACGCTGCTCGGGCAACACCTGGGACAGCAGACAGACCGGTTGGCCCGCCTGGTCTGTCCGCAGTGCGGCATCCGCTACATGGAATTTCGCGCTCAAGGCCGGCTTGGCTGCCCGCACGACTACGAGGTCTTCCGCGATGGACTGGAACCGTTGCTGAAGCGCATTCACCGCGCGGATCGGCACGTCGGCAAATCGCCGCGCCGCCAGGTCGATCAGGTTCGACACGCAGAGCTTTTGGATTTACGCAAGCGCCTGCAGGAAGCGGTCCAGGCCGAAGCCTTTGAAGAGGCAGCCCGACTCCGCGACCTGCTCCGAATAAAGGAAGCCACGGATGAATCTGGATAACCTGACTCATACCAGTGGCGAATGGTTGCGCGGCACGGGGCCGGAGTCGGACATCGTCATCTCCAGCCGCGTCCGCCTTGCTCGCAACCTGGCCGCTTTCCCCTTCACGAACCGGGCCAGCAGCTACCAAAAGGCCGAGGTCGAGACGATGCTGCGCGAACGCATCGGCCGGCTGGAGGTCACGCCGCGCCTCAGTTACGTCCACGTCCCCGCGCTGAACTCGCTCGACCGCCAGCTCCTCGTTGAGCGGCAGCTTATCAGCCGCGAGCTGGCGACCGCCGACGGCCCGCGCGGCGTCGCCGTCGCCGCTCAGGAAACGGTCAGCCTCATGGTCAATGAGGAGGACCATCTACGCCTGCAGGTGATCCGCAGCGGTTTCGCGCTCGACGAAACCTGGCAGGAGATCGACCGCGTAGACGACCTGCTCGAAGAGCGCGTCGGCTACGCCTTCAGCGACGAGTTCGGTTACCTGACGGCCTGCCCGACCAACGTCGGCACCGGGATGCGGGCCAGCGTCATGCTGCACCTGCCGGCGCTGGAGTTCACCAAGCAGATCGAGAAGGTCTTTCGCGCCTTGCAGAAGATCAACCTCGCGGTGCGCGGCCTCTACGGCGAAGGCAGTCGGGCGTCGGGCCACTTCTACCAGATCTCGAACCAGGTGACGCTGGGCAAGAGCGAGCAGGGAATCCTGAACGAGATTCACAGCGTCATTCCGCAGATCATCACCTACGAGCGCCAGGCCCGCCAGAGCTGGCTGCGCGACAACCGCCAGGGCTTGCAGGACAAAGTGGCCCGCGCTCATGGCACGCTCTGCTCGGCCACGATGATGACCTCGGAAGAGACGATGGAACTACTCTCGTTCGTCCGCCTGGGCATCAACCTCGGTCTGGTGGAAGACATCTCGATTCCGACGGTGAACGAACTCTTCATCCACACCCAGCCGGCGCACTTGCAAAAGTTGATGGGCACGCCGCTCGACGGTGAGGAGCGCAACGCCGCCCGGGCGCGCTACCTACGGAACCGCCTGCGCGAGGGTGGGGCGAATCCGAATTAAGAGCCGGTCTCAGAAGGTATTGTCTGCCACGAGCCGCGACCGTCAGGGAGCGCTTTTGCAGCGTGTTGCCCTGCCACGAGCCGCGACCGTCAGGGAGCGCTTTTGCAGCGTGTTGCCCCTGATCGGGACGGGTAAAATGCCTCTGCGGAGTGGGGTAGTAACTCTTACCGGCGTTGAGCGAAGCAGATCATCTCGATTCCATGCGAGAGCGCGGCGGAGGGTTCCCGCTGCAGCTTCTCAGTCTGTTGCTCCCCCCTCATTCAAAAATTGCCCGCTTAACCCTGCGGTTCGCGCAGCGAAATCTTCTCCGTCGCCTCGTCGTAGGCGAACAGGTCGCCATAGCGCGCCCAGGTCATGAACGTGCCGAACATCTTGTGGTAGTCCTCCTGCGGCATGTTCAGGATGAGCGTCTCCAGTAGGAAATCGCGGTCCACCTCGTGGCTCGGCTGGCGCTGAAGCAGGTCGCTCACCTCGCGGAACAGGCGCAGCTTGAGCAGGTGCTGCCGCCAGATCGTCGAGCGCTCGGCGGGGGCGGCCTTGACGAAATGTTTTCCCTCCGGCTCCAACACCACCATTCGCTTCGGCGTGTCCACTAGGTCGAGCATCTCGGCGGCGCGGACAACCGTGATGATGCGGCCGAACTCGCGATGCGTGTCGGCGGCGATGCGGAAGATGTCCTCACGGCCACCGCGCGCGTCGAGGTATTCCAGCAAGCCGACGACCTCGCCCGGCAGCACGTCCGGCAGCGGTTCGATCGTCAGCGCTCCCCCGGCGGCGGTTGCCGACGACGGCGCCGGCACATCCGGCATTTCGGCACGAGTGATGACC
>JBBQPD010000158.1:0-9469 GCA_038331535.1 Gemmatales bacterium
GATCACGGCGGGATCAGGCTCGTCCGCCGACTGCCCCAGGTTCTTGTGGCCGTGCTGCCGCACCCAGCCGCCGTTGTACAGCCACAACGTCTCCGTACCCTGCGGATTGCCGACCGTGTGAACCGACTCTCCCGGCACCGGCTCTTCGGCCGCGAGCCGCAACGCCGCCGCGTCCTCCGGCAAGCTCAGAAGTTCGACCAGCGCCAGGTTGCGGCGGGGATCAGTCGCCAGGACGCAACCGACGACGCGGCGGCCGCGCTCGCGCAGGCGGCGCTCGTTGTCGCGATAATACTTGCCGTCGCTGACGACGCGGCCATCCTCATACGCGGGAAAGGACACGGCGACTTTCTCATTCCGGGCGACGAACTCCGCGCTGGTGAGCAGCAGGCGGCGCTCGCGGTCCACCACCCATCCTGTGACCCGCAACTTGGGATCCGTTCCCTGCCGACTGTCGCCGACAACGGCGACGGCAGCAAGAGCCCGCCGATACACTTCACGGCCCGCCGACGCCTCCGTTGCCGGCGGCCTGGTCGGCACGGATTTGCGACCGGCGCGTTCGAGCAATGCCAGCACCGAGGCGCGGTCGGCGAACAGGCCGGACCCATGCGCCTTCCATTCCACCGCCGCACAGACGCCGACAACTTCGCCGCGACTGTTGACCAGTGGCCCGCCGCTGTCGCCTTCGTTGATGGGATCGGTAGCCATGAGGACGCGCGAACCTTTGGCCAGCTCCTTGCCGGCGCTGAAGTAGCCCTCGCGCATCACGCGCGGCCCGCGCACGGCGCCGGCGGTGAATCCCCAGAGAGCGTCGCTGTCATAGCGCGTGCCGATGGCGTAGACGCGATCGCCGGGAAATGCCCCCACGGCGGCCAGTGGTAACTCGACAACCTCAGGAGGCAGCGAGGCCAGCTCGACGAGGGCGAGATCGGTGTCCTTGTCACGCCGCAGCACCTTGCCGCGCACGACGTAACCCGCATTCTGCAGGCGCGGGAAGTGTTCGAGGTAGTAGGCACGCGGCGCGACGACTTGCCCTTTTTCGGTTACGGGAAAGAGAACATCGACCGTGCTGTTGTCGCCGACGACATGGGCACAGGTAACCAGCCAGCGTCGTTCGCGATCGACGATCCAGCCGGTGCCCTTGCCGCTGCCCGCGGCGTGGACCCAGGCGACGCCGTGCAGGACATTTCGATAGATTTGTGGCGGCGTAGGCGACAGGACAGGAGCCGGCCGATCCTCGACCGCGGCAAGCAAGAGGCCGCCGAGGCCAGCAAGCAGCAGAAATAAACCGCCGACAGGCTGCAAGCGCATCGAGCAGGCTCCCACCGCAAACGCATCGTCTCCGAGACGCCGTTCAATCCGATGCGGATAGGACGACGAATCGTTTCCCTGAAGGTGAGTATACCATTGCCGATGCGCTGAAGGCAGTCCCTCCGAGGGGTCGTGTTGCCGCTTGCGGCTTAGCGGCACTTGACCGATAAGCCGCAAGCGGCAAACGCGCGATCAATAGCTAATCTCCACGCCCAGATTGAGATTCTGGCCCCACAGGTCGCTGCGGGTCGGGATGACGGCCGGTCGATTCGGTCCAACCGGAGGCACGAGCACCGGCGGAAACAGGTTCGGATTGAGCGTGAGATCGATCTGGTCGGCGGCGCGGGCGATGCGATTGAGCATGAAGAGCGAATAGCCCACATTCACGCGCAGATTGGACGTGGCCTGCCAGCTGGCGCTGAGACCGAACTCCGGCATCACGGCCCAGTCGAACGAATAGTGCGAGCCGATGTTGCTGGAGAGGGCGTACACTCCGCCGAACTGGGTCACGGGGGCCGTTCCCGGCACCGTGGTCGTCTGCGTGCCGGAGATGTTCACCTCACGGTCGACGCCGCCGACGGACACCTTGGTTAACAAGGCAACCGACAGGTTCCCGCGCACAAACTGGGTGCGCAGGCCGAAATCGCCGCCGTTAAACGTGTTCTGAGCGCGAAAATCGTCGATCGTCACCAGCTGCGTTCCCGCGACGAAATTGCCACCCTGCAGATTTCTTGTCTGCTGAATGCCGAGTGCGTCGGAGTAACGATAGAAGCGATAGCCCAGCAGAGAGTCGAGACGCACCGAGCCGGAATCGAAAACATTCTCGGTAAATTCGAGGTGCGTTTCGTAGAAGTTGCTGGATTTGTCCTGCACGTCGATGCTGCCGCTCGAGCTGCCGGGGAAGGCAATGAGCGTGCTGTTCTGCCGGTTGGTCGTGGCGTCGAAGAAGGGCCGGGCCAGGATGGTCGTCCCGTCCGAGCTGGCGGCGAAATGTTCATCCTGGCCCGACAGGTAGAAGAAGCCGGCCTGGATTCCCAGCGTCCGCTCCGGATCGAACCAGTAGCCGGCTTCAAAGCGGACGCCGGCGCGGGCACTGTCGTTCACCGTGTCGTTGCCGAAGAGAACGCTCGTCGTTTGCTGCCCCAGAACGCCGGCCGCCGCGCGAGCGGTGCCGACGGGGCTGGTCGTGACCAGGATTGGAATGCGGTCGCCATTGAACCAACCGAAAACGAAGTCGCCGGTCGCCCAGAACTGCCCAGGCGTCGCGGCGTTCGTCCCCCACCCCGGACTATCGACGACGGGCGCAGGATCCGCCGGCTCCAGCGCCGCAGGCGTTGGCGGAGTGGGAACTTCTTCGGGCTGCTGGGCGAAGGTTGCTGCGGCGAGCGTCAGCGCGGAGCAGAGGGCCACCAGCATTCGATACTTCATGGATTCGTCCCCAGCGACGATTACAGGTCGAAACCGCCTGACCCAGCGCCCCCAAAATGGGGGAATCGCTCTCACGGTAGGGGATTTATCGGCCGAGCGGGGTGACGGACTTTCCTACTTTGCTGGAAATGCGGGATATGACGGGGGGTGAACTGATAACGGCGTATCCGGCCTTCCCCTCTTCAGCCTGAAACGCTGAAGAGGGGAAGTTATGGAATGTAGATAAACTCCTTCACGTTAAACAGCGTATGGGCCAGATCTTTCCAGACGGCACGGCTCTGGAGGATTCCCGGCGTCGGTACACCATGCAATTCCGCGAGCTGCGCGACAGCACCCTCGAAGCGAAGCCGCTCGTCCGCCCGCGGCGAACGTCCCAGGGCCGTCTGGAACATCCGCTCGAGCCGCGCGGTCGCCGTCGCCTCGGGCAAGCCCAACAGGTGCTCGGCCCAGACGTCGGCCTGTTGCAGCACAAAGGCGTCGTTCAGCAGGGCCAGCGCCTGCGCGGGAACATTTGTCACGTCGCGGCGGCCCTGTGCGACCTTGCCGCCGGGGAAATTGAAGGCGCCGAGAAACTTCGGGCTTTCCATCAGGTTGTTCTTGATGTAGACGCTGCGCCGGCCCAATCCATCCAATGGGCCAACGAAAAGGCGGCGGTCGGCGTTCTCCTGCTCCCGGAAAGGCTGAATACTCGGGCCGTACAAGGTCGGGTTCAACCGGCCGGAGGCGGACAAGATGGAGTCGCGGATCGCCTCCGCCTCCATGCGCCGTGCCGGGTAGTATTGAAGCAACCGGTTCTGCGGATCGACTTCTTTCGACGCCGCGGAGGGGATGTTCGCCATCTGGAACGCGCGCGTCAGCACCAGCGCGCGGACAAGCCGTTTTACCGACCAGCCGTCTTCAACGAAGCGCGCGGCCAGGTGATCGAGCAGCTCCGGATGGGAAGGCAGGTCGCCATTATGGCCGAAATCATCGACGCTGCGGACGAGGCCGGCGCCGAACAGATGATGCCAGATGCGATTGACCATGACCCGCGCC
Source organism: Gemmatales bacterium (assembly GCA_038331535.1). Taxonomy (GTDB): domain Bacteria; phylum Planctomycetota; class Planctomycetia; order Gemmatales; family Gemmataceae; genus JBBQPD01. Next base: position 3,772 of record JBBQPD010000158.1, read on the forward strand.
GTCAGCGGATTGTCGGGGCGGGCGATGCTCTCGGCCAGTTCGAGCCGGCCGCTGCCCGCGGGCGCGAACCGCTCCTCGGCTCTGGACAGCGCTTCGAGATAGCGTCGGGGAATCGCCTCGGAGGGACGAGCGTGGTCGCCGCGCGTGAACAGCGGTTGATCCAAACCGGGGCCGCAGTCCGCCATGCCGGGCACGACGCGCGGCAATGCCAACTCTTTCTCGGTCTCCCGATACTGAGCGGCCAGCGTCTCCAGCCGGGGCGTCAAGCGGACGCTATTGCCGAGCAATTCGCGGCGCAGCAACGTGTCGAGCCAACGCACGTCTTCCGGGGTCGCACGGTCGGCGCTCCAGTTTAGGACGGCCGTCTCCGCTGCCACAGAGTAGCGCCGCGCCAGTTCATCCGTGGAGCGCGGAGCGTCTGTCCCCTGCGCCGGCGCGAACAGCATTCGCAGGTGGCCCAATTCCGGCTTCGGCAACTCGGCTCCGTCGTGGAATACCACCTGCGTGACGCCGAAGAACGAGCGCGGATTCGCCGCCGCCTTTTCCCAGGGCAGTTTGTAATTCTCCTTGTCGCCGCCGAGCGCGCTCAGCTGGTCCGGGAACTTCGGATTATCGAACATCGTCATCAGCTCGGCATAAACGCGCAGCGACTCGCCGTCTTCCGGCAGGGTGAACGTCACCCAGTGCAATGCGTCGCTCGTCAGCGCCCGGTAGTTGTGATAATTGAGCTGGCAGTTGTTCGAGACGATCCGCACGGCGCTGCTGCGCTGGCCCATCACCTGGAAGCTGATCTTCTTCGTGCCGCGCGGCAACGGCGCCGACCGCAGCGTGCCGTTCAGTTTGGCCGAGAGCGTGTGCGTATAGTAACCGGCCGGCAAGATCGCCTTGAGTAAGGTATCTCCCTCGTGGCCGAGGACGAAGTCGCCGCCACGGGTGGGACCGTCGCGCAGCCCAATCCCTCCGACCTGCCAGGCGGCGCTGCTACCGCCTTGTGCAGCTAAATAGTTGACGAAATGCTTCTGGTTAAACTCGGCCGCATCGCGTTCTTCTTTGGTCCAGCGCTCGGCCCGTTTCTGCCATTCCGCTGAGAAGGCTGCCGGCTCGATCGAGCTGAGCGATCTCCAGGGCGAGAGCGGGTCTTCCTGCGGCGCTTTCTCGACCTTGAGCGCGAGCAGCCAGGCGTCGAGTCGTTTCGGGTCGAGTCCCTTTGCCAACTCGGGAGCATCGGCTCGGTTCACCTGCTTCGCTTGCGCTGCCAACAAATATCGGCCGACCTCGCGTGCCTCGCGCAGCCAGACCGCGCCCAGTTCCTGGCGCACGGCCGACTTCAACTCCCGAAGGCGACGCAGCGGTTGCGCATTCACCTCTGCCAGGTCGATGGTATGGCTGACCGGCCGCGAGCTGCGCAGGATGCCGAGCAGGGCGTAATAATCCTTCATCGATACCGCGTCGAGCTTGTGGTCGTGGCAGCGTGCGCAGGCAACCGTCGTCGCCTGGAACGCCTTGCCCAGCGTGTCGATTTGGTTATCAGCCAGGTCGAAACCGATCTGGCGAATGCCGATGCAGTCGTCGTGATTGACCTCGCCGAAGCGGTAGAATGCGGTGCCGATGACCGATTCGTTGAACCCTTCGCGATGGTCCAGACGCGGCTTCGGCAACAGATCGCCGGCGATGTGCTCGCGGACAAACTCGTCGTAGGGCACGTCCTGGTTGAACGCCCGGATCAGGTAATCGCGATAACGCCAGGCGTGATGGACTTCGTAATTCCACTCGTTGCCGTGCGTCTCCGAGAAGTGGACCACGTCGAGCCAGTGTCTGGCCCAGCGCTCGCCGAAGTGCGGGGAGGCGAGCAGGCGATCCACGAGCTTGTTGTAGGCGTCCGGCGTTTCGTCCTTCACAAAGGCCGCGACGACTTCGGCCGTCGGCGGCAGACCGGTAAGGACGAGGCTGAGGCGCCGAATAAGCGTGTGCCGATCGGCCGAGCCGGCGGGTTGCAACCCGGCAGCTTCCAGCCTGGCAAGGAGGAAGCGATCGACGGGATCGGCTGACCACGAACCATCCTTCACTTGCGGAACGATCGCCTTCCGCGGCGGCAGCAGGCTCCACCACTGGCGACGTTCCTTGAGAATGTCCTCCCAGGAAGGGGCCGGATCGGGAGAAGCCGACAATACCAGGACAAGTGTCAGCAAGGAAGTAATGGAGGAGAAAAACGCAGTTCGCATCGGCACTCCCCGAGGCAGTGAGTCTAGGGACAGCCTAACAGAGAATGACTCTGATGTCATTCACATGGTAGCAAGCACCGACAACGGTACGCCGATCCGAAAAAGCTGGTTTGGCTGAAAGCTGATAGCTTTTAGCTGATAGCTATCAGCCAATCCTTCCGACTTCTGACAACAAAGCCGTATTGCTGTAACGAACGCACTTATCCAACATTGTCCTTCCCGCGAATTTGCGCTTTGAGGACGTGTTTGAGCCGATCCTCGATCTTCTTGTGCGCCTTGTCCACTTCCTTGTCGGTCAACGTGCGGTCCTCGGCCTGGTAGGTGAGGGCGTAGGCGAGGCTCTTGTTGCCGGCGCCGATCTTGTCGTCGCGGTAGAGGTCGAACAGCCGCACCGCGCGCAGCAAGCCGGCGCCGGCGGCGCGGATTTCCGTCGCGATGCGCTCCGCCGTTACCCCCTCAGCGACGACGAGAGCCACGTCGCGCAGCGCCGCGGGAAACCGGGGCACCGGCGCGTACGGGAAGCGCGGCGGCAGCGCGGCCCGCAGCGCCTCCACGTCCAGCTCGGCGACCAACACTTGCTTGCCGCCCAGCTCATAGGATTCCGCGACCTTCGGATGCAGGAGACCGAAGTGGCCAATCTCCTTACCGCTCGCGCTCAGCAGCGCCGACCGGCCGGGATGGAGAGCCGGCCAGGTGGATGGCTGATAGGTCGCGCCGGGCAAATGGAGCGCCTCGGCCAGCGTTTCGACGACGCCCTTGAGGTCAAAGAAGTCGAGCGGCGCATTCGGCGTTCCCTTGGCCTCGCCCCAGAAGTCGGGCTGCCGTTTGCCGCACAGGACGAGGGCGACTCGCCGTGGCTCGTCCGGCAATTTTGCCGACGCGCGCGGCAGGAACACGGCGCCGACCTCGAACAGACGCACGTCGTCGGTATGCCGCAGGTTCGCGGCAGCCACGTCGAGCAAGCCCGCGAGTACGCTGTGGCGCATGACCCGCCGCTCGGCGCTGATCGGGTTGAGCAGCTCGACATACTTTGCTTCCGGCAGGTGCAGCGGCGTTTCTTTCTCCGGCGTCGTCAGCGAATAGGTGATGCACTCCTGCAAGCCGCCGTCCACGAGCAGATCGCGCAAACGCTCCTCAAACGCCAACTCAGGATTGCCGGTCTGCGGCGGGAGACGATCCGACAATAACGTGGCCGGGAAATGATCGTAGCCGGAGAGCCGGGCAATCTCCTCAATGAGGTCGGCGGCCCCTTCCTGGACGTCGAGTCGGTGCGGCGGCACGATCACCTTCAAGGTGTCCGGCGAAGACGTCTCGACCGTGAACTCCAGGGATTTCAGCAAGCGCGCCGCCTCTGCCAGCGCCAGGTCGGTGCCGAGAATACGGCGGATTTCGCCGCGTTTCAATTCGATCACCTGCGCCGCTTTCGGTGCCGGGTAGCAGTCCACGAAACCCCGGCAGACCGTCGCGCCGGCGTGCAGCCGCATCAGCTCGGCGGCGCGTTCGAGAGCCGGCATTACCATCTCGGGATGGATGCCGCGGCTGAAGCGCTGGCTGGCTTCGCTCGGCAGGTTCAGCGCCCGCATCGTGCGGCGGATCGACACGAAATCGAAATTCGCCGACTCCAGCAACACATTCGTCGTGGCCGGCGACACCTCCGTTTCGGCCCCGCCCATGACGCCGGCGAGCGCGATCGGCCCCGCCGTGTCGGCGATGACGAGCATGTCCGGCGTTAGCTTGCGCTCGACGTTATCGAGCGTCTTCAGCACTTCGCCGGCCCGCGCCGGGCGCACGCTGACGGTCGGCGCCTTGCCCCCCGCGCGCGCGGCGAGTTTGTCGTAATCGAAGGCGTGCAGCGGTTGGCCCCATTCGAGCATCACGTAGTTCGTGACGTCGACGACATTGTTGATCGGTCGCATGCCGGCATAGCCGAGGCGCCGCTGCATCCAGCCGGGCGCCGGCCCCACTTTCACGCCGGTCAGCACTGCCGCGGCATACCGGGCGGACAACTTCGGATCTTCGATCTCGACGGAAACTTTCGCCTGGATCGGCTCGCCCTTCGCTTCCACCGCGTACGGCGGCAGTTTGATTGTTTGGCCAGTGAGTGCCGCCACTTCGCGGGCCACGCCGAGCAGCGACAGGCAGCGGGCCATGTTCGGCAACACGTCGATCTCGATCACGAGGTCGCCCATGAAATCGGCGGCCGGCATCCCGACCGGCGCATCGTCTTCGAGCAGGATGATGCCTTCGTGTTCCTCGTCGATGCCCAGCTCGAAAGACGAACAGACCATCGCATCGCTCGGAACGCCGCGGATTTTGGTCGGCTTCAGCTCGCGGAGCACCTTGGGCGTGGCGTGGCCGTCGAACAACACCGAACCGGTCAGAGCCAAGACGACTTTCACGCCGCTTTCGCCGACGGCGATGTTCGGTGCACCTGTCACGAGCGTCTTGACGCGACCCTCTCCGTACTCGACGACGGGCAGCTTGAGCTTGTCGGCGTCGGGGTGTTTCTCGATGCGCACGACGTTGGCGATGACGATCTTCTCGCGGTCCCAGACGGGGCCGGAGTCCTCGGCCTTGACGCGCAGCCCGGCGGGCGTCGGCAGACCGATAGGTCGCGCCCCGGCCACTTCCAGGCCGGCCAGCGTGAGCCGCTCGACGAGTTCGGCAGCGCGGGCGAGATCGACGGCGACGTAATCGGCGAGCCACTTCAGCGGGACTTTCATGAGACGCTCTCTGGTCTACCGGCGGGAATCACTATGGGGTAGTTATACGGTCCGCCGCCACGCCAGAAAGAGAGCGAGAAGAGTCGGCGTGGCTCTCGAACGTAATTCCAGTGTTCTTTTGAGGCCCGTTCACGGGCCTTCGCCGCGGAGCGGTAATAGACCCGTCCTTTAGGGCTGTCTATTACCAACAAGTCCACAAAGCGAAGTGGCGTAAGTGGTTATGACACGACAATTTGACAGTGCTCTTTTGGACACCGTCGCCATAACCTCTTACGTTTCGGCCCTTTACAATAGGGCTACTTCGGGGTGGGCGACTTGTTGGTAATAGACAGCGTTGAAACGCCCGGCTACCGTCACAGGGTCGCTACGCGACCGGTCGTCACAGGGTCGCTACGCGACCGGTCGTCACACCGGTCGCAATTTCATTGGACACCGAAGTTGTTCTGTGCCCGTTCCTGAGTCACTCCGGTCGCTGTCGCTCCCGGCTCGCCATAAAAATCACCAAACCATCGGAGATTGTTGCCCAAACCATCTCTGTTGACCGGGGAACAGCGGCGGAGCGGGACATGGTGTACCTCGCGGTGTGAACTCAGGGCGACCGTGCCGCTGAGAAGTAGTTTCAAAACCGAAAGACTAGTGGCACCGGCAAGCCCCCGGTGCGTGGCTTGGGCCCCCTCGGGGCCCCCGTGCCACACCACAATAGGGTTTGAAAACACATGGTAGTCGAAAACGAACATCGGCGCGCCCCGCGGG
>JBBQPD010000159.1:0-9439 GCA_038331535.1 Gemmatales bacterium
CAGGTCTCCTCCGGGTTCGGGGAGACCTGCGGTCAGCCTGGGTGGCCTGGTCGGGAGACCAGGCCACAACGGGACATATGAACAATCTTTCGATCCTTCTGATTCGTCTCCACTAGAGGCACTCGGCGACCAATCGCGTGCGCCAGGTGTCTGAAGCTGGTGAAGCTGGGGACATTTGTACCGATGCGCAATTGACAGAGACGTCAGTTGCGAGATATAGTTAGCGTAAGTCGCGACGGTCCGTTCCCCGTTTGTCCCATCTGACGGTAGGAGCGGCAAACCGAACGGCCTCTACTCGAATACTGATTGAGGGCTTGCCCAACCTGGCCCTCTCTCAGCGATCCGCCCTCGTCCAGCAGCGGTGTGTGAGCGCAGCAAGGATGTGCGAGGAGGCGGGGTATTCCCCGTGGAGTCCGCTCATGTCCGACACGCGATCCGATTCTCCGAGACGGAACGGTCCGGATTCGGCGAAAGCTGGTCGGGGCCGCTCTACGCCCCGGACTGACGCCGCCATCCCCATCCCCGGTTATAACGAAGACGTCCTCGGTGAGCTGAGCGAGCCGACCGACGACTCGCCGACGATCATCTCGAAGAATGCTCCGAAAGCAGTGGTGTCCCCGATCGACGACGGCATCCGCGGCCGCAAGCTGGCGCACTTTGAATTGCTGGAACAGATCGGCGCCGGCGGCATGGCCGCTGTGCTGCGCGCACGCGATTCGCAGCTGGACCGGATCGTCGCCCTGAAGATTCTGCCGCCCGACATGGCACTCGACGCGGAGAACGTCCAGCGCTTCCACCAGGAAGCGCGCAGCGCCGCCAAGCTCGACCACGAAAACATCGCCCGCGTCTTCTTCTGCGGCGAAGATCAACGGCTGCATTTCATCGCCTTCGAGTTCGTCGAAGGCGACAACCTGCGCACCATCCTCGACCGCCGTGGTCGACTGCCTGTCGGCGTGGCGCTGCCCTACGTCCTCCAAGTGGCCGCCGGCCTGGCGCACGCCGCCGAGCGCGGCGTCGTCCACCGCGACATCAAGCCGTCCAACATCATCATCACGCCATCCGGACGGGCCAAGCTCGTCGACATGGGCCTGGCCCGCAGCCTGGGGCCGCAAAAAGATGCGGGCCTGACGCATTCCGGCGTGACCCTGGGCACATTCGATTACATCTCTCCCGAGCAGGCGCTCGAGCCGCGCGACGCCGACGTGCGCAGCGATATCTACTCGCTCGGCTGCACGTTCTACCACATGCTAACGGGCCGCGCGCCCGTGCCCGAGGGGACTGCCGCCAAGAAGCTGCACCATCACCAGCACATACCGCCGACCGACCCGCGCGAGCTGGTCCCCGGTCTGCCCGACGAAGTGGTGCTGATTCTCGACCGCATGATGGCCAAGGATCCACGCTTCCGCTACCAGAACGCCGGCGAGTTGGTGCAGCACCTGCTGACGGCGGCGAAACACCTTCAGGTCGGCGCCGAGGTGCCGGAAGGCGTACTGTTCGTCGAAGCGCCGTTGCCGCGCACCGCGACCCGCAAGCCGTACCTGCTCGTCGGTCTCGCTGTGGCCGTGGTTGTGGCCCTGCTCTGGTCCCTCGATCAACCGGCGGCCAATCCCCGTCCCGCCGTGGTAAGGCAAGACAACGCTCTGATCCAGGGCGACGATAAGAAAAACGAAAGGAAGGATGAGCGGCGCGTCCCGACCCCACCTCGCGATCCGAAGACGGGGCGCTCCGATCCCGTCCCCGTCGCATTCCAGCAGGAACGCCTCTACGACGAGGACGATGTGACGGCGGAGAAGTTGCTCGCCTGGCTGCATGCGCGGAAGAATGAGGGCGCCCGCAACCTCCGCATTAAATTGGCCAAAGAAATTACTCTCGAAGTGCGCGACAAGTCTTTCACAGGACTGGTCGTTGACGCCGACCGGGTGACGATCGAGGCTAAGTCGCACTCGGCCCGACCAATCATCCGACTCGTCAATTTCGGCGCCTCGCCGACGGCTGGCTGCGCCGCTCTCACCGTCCGGGCGAACCAGGCGACCATCACCGGCATTCGCTTTTTCGTGGACGGGCGCGAGTCGGGGTCGGATGCCCCGCTCGTCGGCTTGCAGCTCTCCGGCGGCGATCAGCACAAAGTGAGCGAATGCGATTTCATCCAGTGTAACCCCGCGAAGGAAAATCAGCTGAACTCGCTGGTTGTCGCGGCGGAAGGGAAAGTGCCGCGAGTGGACCTCTCGACCAGTCTCTTCGTGGGATACAAGAAGTTCACGACGTCCGACCCCGTGATAGTCGGGGGCCAGAACGCAGTCTTCGTAAAAGGGCCCTCCGCGATCAACGCCGTCAATTGCCTGTTCGGTCCGCACACGACGACATTCGGCCTGGAAGGGAAGAACGAGGCGCTAAGCCTGGAAAACTGCTCGATCATGCTGGGGAATGACTCCACGGCATTCAACCTCTTGCCCAATGCTCTGGTCCGGTTGACGACATTGGCCTGTCTCATCGGCAGCTCAGAGTCGCCGCCGTTGGAAGGCGGCGGGGCCACGTTGATCCGCCTCGGCCGCGGTTCGGACCTGCCCGCCTATTCCGGTGACAATGGTTACTTCAACATCCAAACTTTCCTTCTCCCACCCGACGGAGAGGGCAAGATCAGCCTGGCTGAGTTGAACAGTTACTTCGGCGTCAACTCCTCAGATACGTCCAAGGTCTTCTCCTCGGCGCCCTGGGAGGAAGAAAAACCGCTAACGAACTACGACGAAGCAGCTCGCGCCTTTCTGCCTTATCTCGACCTGGAGGAACTTCGCCGCAGCGGCGACCATTTGCTCGGGGCCGAAATAGTCGAAGGCAAATTGTTGACCGAGGGACTTCCCAAAGCAGTCAAGCGCGCACTTCCAAAGGACAGCCATACGCGCTATGTTCAGCCACGTAAGGATGACAGTAAGTGGGGCATTTATTCGACACTGGAAGCCGCGGTCGCGGCGTCGAACTCGGGAGATACGATTTTTCTCCGCTACAACGGTGAGTTGGCGGAACAGAAACTGGAGTTCAAGAAATCGGAACTCGAACTACTGACGATAAAACGGGGGGAAGGCTATCGGCCGGTCCTGACTTTTGGAGCCACGACGGGCGAAAAGGAGTCGTCCTTTATCCGCCTACTCAGCGGCAAGATTCAGCTGCACTTTGAAGGAGTGGAAATTCTGTTGCGGCCGCGCGCCGAGTTTTTGACGCAATCGCTTCTTGCTTTTTTTGGCGACGCCCAGGTGACCTTCAAGGACTGCGTCATCACCCTGGACCAGGGCAACTTTCCAGCGACTTCTCTGGCCGTCGCGTCGTTTCCCGATCCGCGTAATTCCATGATGAAGATGGAGCCAACGACGCCGCGCGTCGAAGGGCAAAAGCCCCACCTCACGTTCACGAATTGCTTTGTCCGCGGCACCGGCGACCTCGTCCGCAATCAATCGGGCCGGGCGTTCGACCTGGATGCGAACCGGTCGCTCATCGCGTTGAGCGGTTCCTTGTGCAGCGTGGACGTGACCGCAATTACTGGACCGTCGGGGCTAGCTTCTGTCCTGAGACTGGACCGGACAACAACGTTTCTTGGGGAGCAACTTCTCCGCGTCCAGGGCAAGGAAGTGAAAGACCTGAACAAGGTGCCCGTCCATCAGGTCGTGGCCAGTGAGTGTCTCTTCCTGCCTGCGCGCAGCGGCCAACCTCTCGTCCGTTTCGAGACGCAGGACAGCGATGCCGACGGCCTGGAAGACAAACTGAAGGGGATCGTGCAGTGGGAAACCGGGAAGGCGAATGCTTACGGCACGTTTGACCCATTGCTGTCGCACTGGCAGCTCGGTGAGACGGAGAAAAGGCTTGACCTCGGCGACTGGAAGTCGTTTACCGGCGCCAATCTCTCGCAGAGCAAGTTCCGGGAACCGGCAGCCGATGCGTCCGCACAGAAAACGCCGTTCAGCAGCTTGATTCCGGCGCAACTGCCGGCGCTGCGTGCCGGAGAGCAACTGATTTTCGGAGCCGAGGTGCCTGCCCTGCCGAAGCCTCTTCCCGTCCCAAAGCCACGCTGACTGCTGGCGTTTCGTGGTATCCGCGCGAAACGCCAGCGGTCACGGTCCTTACTTCTTCTTCTTGCCGGTCTTTTTCTTCTTGGCGGGGCCGGCCTTGGGCGCAGGCTCGGTTTCCTGCTGGCTCTTCTTCTTGCCCCCGAAGATGGCTCCGTAGCCCTCGGAGAAGTTCTTGGTTTCGGCCAGGCCGACGCGAATAATGCTCACGAAAGATACCTCCGGCAAGGACATGGATTCTACTGGTGCCCGATCGAACACGTTTCGACGGGCACGAACGACGACCGCATTCAAACAAGTGTACTCTCCTCCCGTCGCGCTGTCACGCGAATGGGTCGTGTCGCCGCGTGCGGCGTCGCGGCGCCCGCCCCCCAAGCCGCAAGCGGCAAAAGGGGACACGACCCACGAAAGATACACGCGGCTGCACCAATTCGCTATCGTGACAGCAACGCCCGCCCTGCCTTTTTCGCGGAGTTCACCTCATGCCAGTCGTGGCGCTTGCCGAGGTCGCCGTCCAGCTGCGGCCCGAAGATAATATCGCCGTCGCCGCTCGCAATTTACCCGCCGGCGCCGAGCTCCGGATCGACGGCCAGATCGTGACGCTGCCTCATCGCGTCGGCCTCGGACACAAGCTCGCCCTGCGGCCGATCCCCAGGGGCGCGTCGGTGTTGAAGTACGGACAAATCATCGGCTTCGCCAGCGTGGACGTACCGATCGGCGGCCACGTCCACGTTCAGAACGTCGCCGCCGATGCCTTCGAGCGCGACTACGCTTACTGCCGCGACTGTCCGCCGCCGCCCATTCTTGCGGGGACCGACGCTCCCGGATCGCCGAAGGTCCGCACCTGGATGGGTTACGACCGCGGCGGCGAACGGCCCGACCACCGCCGCTACGGCAGCCGCAACTACATCGCCGTCATCAGCACGGTGAACTGTTCCGCCAGCACCAACAAGTACATTTCTGAGCGCTTCCGCAACTCCGACCTGCTCAAGCAGTATCCGAACATCGATGGCGTCCTGGCCATCACGCACAAAGCCGGCTGCGCCATGCAATACGGCGGAGCCGATCACAACCAGCTCGACCGCACGCTCGCCGGCTTCGCCAAGCACCCCAACGTCGGCGCCTACATCCTCCTGGGACTCGGCTGCGAAACCGGCCAGGCTATTCACCTGATCGAGAATCAAGGGTTGGTGCAGCTCAACGGTTCGCGCAAGCCGCCGACGGTGATTACCATCCAGGAGTGCGGCGGCATCAGCAAGACGGTCGAGGCCGGCGTCCGGGCCGTCGTCGAACTGCTGCCCCGGGTCAACGACGTGCAGCGCGTGCCGTTGACGGCGGACAAGATCATCCTCGGCACCAACTGCGGCGGCTCCGACGGCAACAGCGGCGTGACGGCCAACCCCGCGCTCGGCGTCGCCAGCGACCTGTTGGTCGCGCAGGGCGGCACGACCATCCTCGGCGAAACGTCAGAAATTTACGGGGCGGAACACCTGTTGACGCGCCGCGCCGTCAGCCGGGCAGTCGGCGAGAAGCTGATCGAGCGCATCAAGTGGTGGGAATGGTACACCGGTATCTTTGGCACCGAGATCAACAACAACCCGTCGCCGGGCAACAAGGAAGGCGGCCTGACGACGATCTACGAGAAGTCCCTCGGCGCCATTGCCAAGGCCGGCAGCACGGCCCTGATGGACGTAGTCCACTACGCGGAGCCGGTGAAAGCGAAGGGCTTCGTGGTGATGGACACGCCGGGCTACGACCCAGTGAGCATGACCGGCATCGTCGCCGGCGGCGCCAACGTGCTCGTGTTCACGACCGGCCGCGGCTCGGTGTTCGGCTGCAAGCCGGCGCCGTCAATCAAGGTGGCGACGAACACGCCGATGTACGAGCACATGGTCGATGACATGGACGTGAACGCCGGCGTCATCCTTTCCGGCACGCCGGTGGAAGAAGTCGGCCGGCAGATCTTCGAGAAGATCCTGACGGTGGCGAGCGGCGAGAAGACGAAGAGCGAGATCAATGGCGTCGGCGAGGAGGAGTTCGCGCCGTGGTCGATCGGGCCGACGCTGTGAGTAGTGCCTGCCTCTTGTCGCTCGAACGAACTACGTGTAACACGCCTGAACTGCGAATGCTCACTCCAAAGGACTCCTCGGGATGGTGGGTCTTTACATATTCGCTGGGACTTTATCGATTGGGTTTCTCAGTACCCTGATCATTGCTTTCGTGTTTTGCAAGCCCGTGCGCTGCCCCCATTGCGATCGGACCATAAGAGTCGGAAAAAACGCATCGCAATGCCGATGTCCAAAATGCGGATTTCAGATTGACCTATCGGCATCGAGTCTCGACAAAGAGCGCGAAGGCAATTGATAGTGTCGGCGAGGAGGAGTTCGCCCCGTGGTCGATCGGGCCGACGCTGTGAGCGGAGAAAGGAGAACCGCGTATGTTCGTACTCTTTGCGGGATTTATGGATGGGGCGATCAATGGTCCGCCAAGCGTGGCGGACATACTTGGAGGGTGGCGGAGATACCCCGGCCAGCGTCTCGCCTTGTGAATTCGGCGCCTCGCTCCCTATAATGAGGGAGTGAGTTGAAGTTCGCGTCGTCAACCACATTGGGGGCGATCTGGTTTCGACCGGGTATGACGAAGCGTGGGTGGCGTGTCGTGGTTGATCAGTTGGCCACGTAAAAAACTGATCGCACATTAACTGCTGAACCGCAGTTCTCCATGGCTGCCTAAACGGGCAGCCCCGTAGTCCGTTGACTTCGCCTGAGAGTCTTCGGCTCGGACGCTAAGTCAGGCTCGTTCTCGCCAGAAATCGGCCCCCTCACCCTACCCTCCCCCTGAGGGGGAGGGTAGGGTGAGGGGGCTGATTGTGACGGTGGCGGCGAGGACTAAATTTTACAACCGGATAGCGCCGAGGCCGCCCTGCCGATCGGGAGGCCGAGGGGCGAACACGGACGGCGACACCGCAAGGCGTCGGCCGGCCACAATCGAGCGGCTACACACGTAGAAGTTCACGCCTAGCTGCTTCGGGACCGGGGTTCAATTCCCCGCGCCTCCACACCGCAAGGGGTTGCGAGTACTCGCAACCCCTTGTTTTTTTCAAGTTCCTTCAAAAGGCGTACTTCCCAAAGGCGGCGCGTGAGGCTTGTGCCGCGCGAAACGTAACCAACTTCTTTGCCATACTCGACCCCGTCCGTCTGCGCAAGCGTGCGGGGTTTTTCCGCGCCTGCCGGCGCTGGGCGGCTGGCTTGTCGCTTGACACTCTTCGGATCGTGTGCGAACATGGCCCGCGTGCGGTAAACTGGCGAAGGTCGATTACCAGACTTGGCGCGTCCCCAATCAAATCCGGCGTCCGAAACTCCGGCGGGGAGACGAGTTCCATGCGGCATCTCGGAGGTCGCTTTCTGCTCGCCGTCGTGTTGGCCGGTGCGCTCGCCCCGGTCGTCTTCCGCCCACAGGTGAGCGCGCGGTCCGAAGCGCTACCGACCGCTTCCGAAAACCATTCCGCGCTGAAATGGCTGGGCGTGATGTCGTGTGCCACGACCGCCTGTCACCACGCCGGCGCGGGCGTCGAGACCAAAGGAAGCGAATACAGCACCTGGACCGCGCACGACCAGCATGTGCGGGCCTACGACGTGCTGTTCGGCGACCGGGCCGAAGCGATCGTTCACAACTACTTTCCCGACAAAGACGTGCCGGCCCACAAGGAAGCGTTGTGTCGTAAGTGTCACGCGACGGCGAACCCCGACGACGAGAACGTGCGCGTCGATGCGCGCTTCTCGCTGCGCGACGGGGTCGGTTGCGAACGCTGCCACGGCCCCGCGGAGAAGTGGCTCGACAAGCACTCCCGCGACGATTTCAAGCAGAAGACGCCCGCGGAAAAGGCGACGCTCGGACTCCGCGATACCAAGGGGCTGATCGCGCGTTTCGAGTTGTGTGCCGGGTGTCACATTGGCGGCGCCGACCGCGCCGTCGATCATGCGCTGATCGCCTCCGGCCATCCGCCGCTGCGGTTCCATTTCAGCGGCTTCCTGGCCAAGTACGCCAAGCACTGGCCCACCGCGGACGACCGCGCCCGCTATCCCGATTACGAGGCGCGGGCCTGGCTTGTCGGCCAGGTCGGCGGCGTGAAGGCGGCGTTGGAGTTGCTCAAGGCACGCGCCGATCGGGCGGCGGAGGGCGGCAAGAACTGGCCGGAGTACGCGGAATACGGCTGCTTCGCCTGTCACAAGCGCTTCGGCGTCCCCCGAAGAATACTCGCCGACCCGAGCCGCAGGCCGGGGGAGCTGCCCTGGAATCCCTGGTATCTGAGCGTGACGCCGACGCTGGCTCGGCAGGACCACAAGAGTTTGGATAATCTGCGCCGCCTCATGCGCGCGCCGGGAGGAGACCCGAGCGCAGTGTCGTCCGCGGCGGCGGCGGCCGTCAACGAGTCGGGCGCCTGGCTCCGCAGGCTCGACAACGGACCGAACCAGACGGAACCGCTGAACAAGGCAGACATGCGGACGCTGCTGCTCCAGCTGGCGGCGGACGAGAAACGTCTCCTGGACTGGGATGAGGCCGCCCAACGCTATCTCGGCGCCGCCGCGCTCGGTCAGGAACTCACGACGGACCCGCGCCGGCCCGCGCTCCAGGACAACCTTCGCGCGACGGCCGACCTGTTACGCACGGCCTTTCCCGAGGGCGTGGCCAGTCCGACGTTCTACGGGCCGGAGCGGGCAGCGGCGTTTCAGAAGCAAATGACGGATCTGCGAAAACTTCTCGAGTACGAACAGGACTAACGTTATGTCCCAACATTTCATACCACGACGAGTCGTCCGCCTCGCAGCAGGTTGCGTTCTCGGCCTCGCCTGCGCCGTGCTGTTGCCGTCCGCGGCAAATCAGGCGCGGGCGGACGACCCGTGGAAGGGCTTCACCTACGAGGACGCCGGCGCGTGCAAACAGTGCCACGGCTTCCCGACCAAGGATTACGACAAGAAGGGCAACCTCGATCTGGTGCTCATGGCCGAGTACCCGATATGGAAGACCCACGATAAACACGCCCAGGCCTATGCCGTCCTCGAAGGGCCGCGCGGCAAGCGCATCGGCAAGAACCTCTTCGGCGACGAGGGCGAGAAGTGGCAGCGCGTCTTCAAGGAAGAGGCCGGCGGCTGTCTCGCCTGCCACGCGATGAACGACCTCAGCAAGGAAAACCTGGCCAAGGGAGCCGGCAAGGGGCTGGACCCCAAAGACGGCGTGAGCTGCGGCGGCTGCCACGGCCCGTCCTCGGCCTGGCGCGGCCTGCACGACAATCAGATGCTCTGGCGCGAGATGACGGCGGCGAAAAAGACCGAGAAGGGTCTGCGCGACCTGCGCGACCCGGTGGTGCGCGCCTACCTGTGTAC
>JBBQPD010000160.1:0-9430 GCA_038331535.1 Gemmatales bacterium
GGCGGCGGACGTTAAACAACTCCTTTAACCGCGCCGCGCCCGTCTGGGCGCGCTGGGATCAGCGCTCCCGGACGGTCGCGGCTCGTTATCGATCGAGCGCTGATCCCAGCGCTCCCTGACGGTCGCGGCTCGTTATCGATCGAGCGCGACTCACTCCAATTTCACCGTCAGCGTCACCTTCGTGCCGTCGCGGACGACGACGACGTTGATCGTGTCGCCGGCCTTCAGCGTGGACATGATCTGCGTGTAGCCTTCCAGCGTTTTGACCGGCATTTTGCTGATCTCGACGATCTTGTCGCCTTTTTTCAGGCCGGCCTTGGCGCCGGGACCGTCGCGGACTTCGTCCACGCCGACGCCGTCCTCGCTGCCGAACTGCGGCACGAAGCCGAGCGTCGGGCCGTTGCGGCCCGGCCGGGTCGGGCCGGCGCTCTTCACTTCCTGCCACTCCGGACGCTCGTTCGTCGATGCGAAGTAGTTCAGCACTTCATCGGTCAGATCGACAATGCGGCGCATGCCCGGCACGTTGATCTTGTCCGCGGTGTCGGTCGGTCGATGATAATCCTCGTGGTAGCCGGTCCAGAAAAACAGCACCGGCACCTTCTCCTTGTAGAAGGAATAATGGTCGCTGTACGGAATGGCGGCGGCGGTTTTCTTCAGGGCAAAATCGTACTTCTTGTTCCACTCGTCCAGCAGCTTCTCGAAGCCCTTGCCGGTGCCGATCCCTTCGGTGAGCAGTTGATCCTTCGTGTTCAGGACGGGAATGCCGAACACGTGGTACTTGGGATTCGTGTCGGGCTTGAGCCGGCCGACCATGTCGAGGTTGAGCATGAACACCGTATCCTTGT
The DNA here is from genome assembly GCA_038331535.1 of Gemmatales bacterium. Lineage (GTDB taxonomy): Bacteria > Planctomycetota > Planctomycetia > Gemmatales > Gemmataceae > JBBQPD01. The sequence goes on from JBBQPD010000160.1 coordinate 846, forward strand.
GCGGAAAGAACGGGTGTGCGGCATAGTGGGCCGAGCCGAGCAGGCCCAGCTCCTCGCCGGCGAAGGTCATGAACACGACGCGCCGGCCCTGGCGCTCGGGCACGGCGGCGAGGCGGCGGGCCAGTTCCATGACCGCGGTGCTGCCGGAACCGTTGTCGTCGGCGCCGTGATGGATCACCATTTTCTTGATGCGGGCCAGGCTGCCGCCCGAGCCGCCGTAGCCGAGGTGGTCGTAATGCGAGCCGACGTAGATCGTCTCGTTCGCCAGCGGTCCCTTGCCTTCTAGAACGCCGATGACGTTGCGCAGCGGCAGCTTGTCGCGCTTCATCTTCACTTCGAGGTTGGCGGTCCACCCCTTGAGGTCGAGGCTGTGCGGCTGTAACTCCTTGTCGATCGCGGTCTCGACCTTGCCGAGGTTGGCGTCCGCGCTCTTGAGCAGCTGTTCGAGGACTTCGCGTTTCATGTGGAAGGCGGGCAGCGCGACCTCGACCGGCTTGCCTTCGACGGTGCGCGCGGGGCGCTGGCCGCCGACCGCCGTGAAGTTGAAGTCGAGCAGGTCGTCGCCGGTCTTCGCGGTCTCGGCGTCGTTGACGAAGATGACCGCGGCGGCCTTGTGCTCGTCGGCGTTGATGAGCTTGCGCGTGAACGTGGCGTTCTGGCGGTAGGTGCTGCGTTCGGGAAACTTCTTGGTGTCGGCCGTCTGCGGCACGTCGCGGAAGACGATCACGACCTTGCCGGCCACGTCGAGGCCGGCGTAATCATCGTAATCGGGCGTCGTATCCTTATCGTTCTTCGGTTTCGTCGTCATGCCGAAGCCGGCGAACACCACCGGGGCGTCGGCGAGCTTGCCGGCGGCGCCGAGGGCCATCGGATGGAAGTGGACGCCCTGCTTCAGCTCGATCACCTTCTTGTCCGGCCCGAGGAACGTGAGCACGGCGGGTTCTTCGAGGATCGCACCGGGGATGGTGAAGGTCTGGAAGTAGGTGCCGTCGGGGTTGCCGGGCTTGAGGCCGGCTTTCCGGAACTCCTCGGCGATGTAGTCGCCTGCCTTCTTCAGCCCCGCCGTGGTTGGCCCGCGCCCCTCGCACTCGTCCGAGGCGAGATAGGTCACGTCGCGTTTCAGACGGGCCTCGGACTCTTCCGCCTTCGTGGCGCGCCGAACGTCGGCGGCATTCAGCGGCGCGAAGGCGACGACAGCCAGGAAGAGCAAGACGAAGGGCGGCAGACGGCGCAGGCTCATAAAAGGGATCCTCGGGAGGTACGACAGCGCTGAGCGCGAGCGATACCGAGATTGTATCGCGAGGCCCGAGCGCGGCTTGCCGTTTCGCGCGTTTCTCGAACCGCGCGAACCGCACGCCCCCTCACGGCGCCACCGCCTTCGATCCGCTCTCTTCCAGCACCCACTGCACGGCGCGGCGCACCAGCTCGATGCTGTTGTGCAAGTCGAGCTTCTCCTTGATCCGTGCCCGATACGTTTCCACCGTCTTGGGGCTGACGTTGATCGTTTTGGCGATGCTGTGCGTGTCCTGCCCCTGGCCGATCATCGTGAAAACCTCCAGCTCGCGATCCGACAACGTCTCGACGGGCGAGCGGCCGACTGCCTCCTTGCCGCCGTGAACGATGCGGTCGAGCATCTGCGTCGCCATCGGCTCGCTCAGGTAGACCTTGCCTTCGAGCACCAGGCGAATGGCGGTGATGATCTGGTCGGTCGCGTGTTCCTTGTGGATGTAGCCCATGGCCCCGGCGCGCAGGGCGCGCTCGGCGTACAGCGATTCGTTGTGCATCGACCAGACCAGCATGCGCACCTCGGAATTGTGCGTTTTGATCCGTTTGATCAGGTCGATGCCGTTGCTGTTCTTGAGGCTGATATCGATGATGGCCACGTCGGGATTCGTGGCGGCTATCGCTTTGAGCGCCTCGGTCACGTCGGCCGCTTCCGCGCATACCCGCATGTCCGGCTGCCCGTTGATGCGCAGCGCCAAACCTTCGCGCACCGCCGGATGATCGTCAACGATCAGGACCGTCGCGAACTTCGTGTCGGCGGTCGTCTTTTTCGTCGTCATCACTGTCTCCTCGCATCTGGACGCAGCTCACGATCGTCCCGCCGCCCGCGGCCGGCCCGACCGTCAGCATGGCATTGATGAGACCTGCACGATACTGCATGATCTTCAGGCCCAGGCCGCCTGGCTTGGGCAACGCGGGGGCTATCCCCACGCCGTCGTCGCGGACGCGGAGGGTGACACGCCGATCATCCCCGCTCAGCTCGATGTGGATGTGGCGCGGGCCGCCGTGTTTGAGGGCGTTGGCCACCGCCTCCTGGGCGATCTGGTACAGGTGGACCGCCGTGCTGTTGTCCTCGACCAGGACCGGGGCGTCGCACTCGAAGGTACACTTCGCGTCCGACACGTTGCTGGTGCGGACGGCCAGATCGGCCAGGGCCGCCATCAGGCCCTCGGCGTCTACTTCTACCGGAATCAGGCCGAGGGAAAGCGCGCGCACCTGTTTCATAGCGCTGCGCGTGCGGGCGGCGATTTTGACCGCGATCTGCGCTTCGGGCCGGGATGAGTCCGGATACGTCTCGACCAGGCTCTCGGCCATCAGGCCCAGCGCGGTCAGTTCCTGGCCCACGCTGTCATGCAAATCCTGGCCCATGCGCCGCTGATTGTCGTCGGCGACCGCGAGCATCTCGCGCTCCAGCGACCGGCGCTCGCTCATGTCGCGGAGGATGCCGGTGAACAGGCGGCGGCCGTCCTGACTCACCTCGCTCACCGACAGGTCCACGGTGATCGTTGCGCCGTCCTTGCGGGCGGCGACCACCGGCCGGCTGGTGCCGAGGATTGTCTTGACCCCGGTGTCGAGATACTTCTTGACATAGTCGTCGCGTTCGGCACGGTAAGGGGCCGGCATGAGAATGTTCACGCTCTTGCCGATTACTTCTTCCTCCCGGTAGCCGAGCAGCGCCTGCGCGGCCTTGTTGAACGAGATCACGACTCCCTGCTCGTCGATGATGATGATCCCCTCGGCGGCGGTGTTGAGGATCGCGGCCAGGCGGACGTTGCTGTCGCGCAAGGCGTCCTCGGCCCGGAGTCGTTCGCCGATCTCCGAGTGCAATTGTTCGTTGGCCGCCTGCAGCTCGGCGGTGCGCTCGAAGACGCGGCGTTCCAGCTCGGCGTTCATGCCGCGAATGGTCCGTTCGGCTTGCTTGCGATCGGTGATTTCCAGGACCACGGCGCTCACGGCGCGGACCCGGCCGTCCGCCTCCTTGAGCGGGTAGTAACTGACCAGCCAGTCGCGTTCGACGCCGGGTTGCGCCGCCGTCGTCCCGTGGATCTCCAGATTGGATTTCGGCTCGCCGCTGGCGAAGACGGACTGGTAGAACGGCTCAAGCGTGTCCGCCAGCTGGGGCAAGACCTCGTGTATGGTGCGGCCGAGGTGGGCTTCGGCCGGCACCCCGTTTATCTCGGCGAGGCGCTCGTTGACGCGCAGGTAGCGCAGCCCTGCGTCCAGTGCGGCCATGCCGATCGGGGCGGAAGCGTAGAGCGCCTCAATCTCGGTCAGCTGCTCGCGGACGAGCTGCTCGTTGTCGCGCAGCACGTTCTCCTTGCGCTTCCTCTCGGTCACGTCCCGTTCCGTCGAAGCGATGGCCGAGAGTTGACCGGACTCGCTCGTCAAGATCGTCGGCGTAACCCAGACGTCGAGGACGCAGCCGTCCTTGCAGACGCGCCGCGACTCCCAGGAGTCGAGCCGTTCGCCCTTGCGCAGCCGCTCGATCATGGCGGAGTGGTCCGGGCGGTTTTCCGGCGGAATCAGCTGCTCGATCGTCATCGCCAGGGCTTCCGCCTCCGCATAGCCGAACAGCCGCTCGGCGCCGCGATTCCAGACGGTGATGCGGCCCGCCAGGTCGTGGACGAAGACCGCGTCATTGGAATCGCGCAGCACCGTGGCCAGGAAGCGCGACTGTTCCGCGGCGCGCTTGAGCGCGGTCACGTCCACGAAGGTGAGGACCACTCCTTCGATCCGGTTTTTGACGGTCCGATAGGGCACGATGCGCCGCAGATGCCAGCGGCCGTCCGCGCCCTGGATCTCTCGTTCCATCGGGACGAGGCTGCGCAAGACTTTCGCGGCATCGTCGAGGAGGCGATCGTCGCGGAACTTCCAGCCCATGTCGCCGATCGGGCGACCCGCGTCCGCCGGGATCAGGTTCAGCAGGCTGTTGGTGGCCGGCGTGAAGCGCATGATCTGAAAACGCTCGTTCAGGAAAATCGTGGGCAAGTCGGTGCAGCTGAGCAGGTTCGACAGGTCGTTGTTGGCCGCTTCCAGCTCGGACACCTTCTCCTGGAGCTGGCTGTTGACCGTGATCAGCTCCTCATTGAGCGATTGCAATTCCTCCTTCGACGTTTCCAGCTCCTCGTTCGCGGACTGCAGCTCCTCGTTCATCGACATCATTTCTTCGTTCGAGGATTTCAGCTCCTCGTTGGAGCCTTCCAGCTCCTCGATGGAATGTTGCAGGTCTTCGCGGACGAGGCGCAGCTCGGATTCCAGCTGCTGTTCCAGCGCCCCCTCGGCAACCTCGACGGCGGCCTGCTGGTTCGGCGCAGCGGCCAGGTCTTCTTCAAAAATGACCAGTAACAGTCCCTCGGCAATCTTGGGCTTCAGCAAGGGGCGGACCGTTACCTTCACCGAACCGACGGAGGTGTCGCGCTTGACGCGCACGCGGGAAATCGACGCCTCGCCCTGATCGCGGACGGCCTTGTGAATGACGGCCCGCAGCCTCGTCCGCAAACCGGACCGGGCCAGGTGCAGCAGATCCTGGGTCGGCTCGCCGCTGGGCATTTCGAGGTAGTGGCCGGTCGGGCCGTGGTAGAAAAGCACCTCGTGCTTGCGGTTGATAAGCACGGCCGCCGGCGCGAACGCCTCCAGTAATACCTGGTGGGTCAGGTCCGCATAACTGCTGCGCCGTCCCTCGGCAGGTTCGGCCAGGCGCGCGCCCTCGACGCGTTGCCGCCGCGCGGCGCCGATAGGAAACTCGACGCGCTCCGGCCGGCTGGGGCCAATGCGCCGGTACAGCCGCCACTTTTTGGAGACCACGTCGAAGAGGTCGATCTGCCGGCCGATCGTTTCCGACGGCCCCAGAAACAGGCAGCCTCCTTCGGCCAGGGCGAAATGCAGCAACGAGATGACCTTTTGTTGCACCTCCGGTTCCAGGTAGATCAGCACATTGCGGCAGCTGATGAGGTCGAGCTTGGAGAACGGCGGATCGCCGACCAGATCGTGGGCGGCGAAGGTGACCACGTCGCGCAGCGGCTTGGCGACCTGGTACGAGTGCTCGTCCGAGCGGGTGAAGAAGCGTTCGAGCCGGGCGGGCGAAACGTCGGCGCTGATGGAGATGGGATACTTACCCAGTCGCGCTACCCGCAGCGCGTCCTCATCGGCGTCCGAGGCGAAGATTTGGATAGGAACGGACTTCCGGGCCGCCCTGAGCTGTTCCATCAGCAACATGCCGAGGGAGTACGCTTCCTCCCCGGTCGCGCAGCCGGGAATCCAGATGCGAAACGGCGTGTCCGCTTCCTTGCCTTCGACGAGGAGCGCGAGAACCTGCGTAGCCAGCAGCTCGAAGGCGTCGGGATCGCGGAAGAAGCGGGTGACGCTGATGAGCAGGTCTTTGCAGAGATTGTTGGTTTCCTGGGGGTGTTCGCGCAGGTACACGCCATAAGCGGACAGGTCGTCGAGATGAAGGAGTGTCATGCGGCGCTCGATGCGGCGCAGGATCATCTTCTTCCGATAGCTGCGAAAATCGCAGCGCGACCGTGGGTGCAGCAGTGTCAGGATCGTGTTCAACTGGCTCAAGCGCGCGCCCGATTCGTCCCGGTCCGCGTCCGCGCGGTAGAACTGCCGGACGTAGCCGACCAGGGCCGCAGCCATCTGCTCCGGCGGCAGCACGTAATCGGCCAACCCCGTGGCGACGGCGTTGTGCGGCATCTGGTCGTAGGCGGCCGTGGCGGGATCCTGCACCATCACCATGCCGCCGTTGGCCTTCACCTCTTTCAAACCCAGCGTACCGTGCGCGCCGGTGCCGGACAGGATGATACAGATCGCCGTTTCCTGTTGATCCTCAGCGAGCGAACGCAGGAACAGATCGAGGGCCAGCTGCGAGCTGTGGCGACCCACCGGCCCTGTCAGCCGCAAGATGCCGCCCTGGAGGGACAGGTACTTATTGGGCGGGATGATGTAAACGCGATCGGGTTCGACGGCCAGCCCCTCCGCGGCCTCGACGACGGGCATGGCGGAACACTTGGCGAGCAGCGGCACCATGAGACTTTCATGGGTCGGATCGAGGTGGGGTATGAGGATGAAGGCGATGCCGCTGTCGGCCGGCATCTGGCCGAACATCTTCTTGAACGCCTCCAGCCCGCCGGCCGACGCGCCGATGCCCACCACCGGAAAGCGTCCGCTGCTTGCCGTCGGCTCGGCAGCCGGCGCCTCGTCCGCGGTTTCGGGGAGCATGGCCGGCGGCGGGGTCAGTGCGGCATCATCCGGCTGAGAAGCTTGCTTGCGAGATGCCATCGCCGCTCCTTGAAGGGAATCCGCGCGACGGAGAGCGGCCGAAGCGCCGAGCTGCCGGAGACGAGTTCGACAGGGTGTACTATATCCCTCATCCGCGGCCGTGAAGCGACCGCGGAAGAAGCGGAATGAACTCTGGCAACTCTGCGAAGAGATGGGTACGTCGATCCTCCGGTGACCGACGCCAGGCCACCCTTGATGCGCGCAGGGTGCGGAAGAGGTAGTATGGACAGAGATTTTCAATCGAAGCGCATCTCTTCTACTTCTTCAAGACGGCCGGTGCGCACCTCGCCCTTCTCGTTGGCTTGCCAGAATGTGCCGCTGCCGCAGTCGAGGCACGTCAGCCAGCCGCCGGCGTAGGCACCCGTATCCAGGCAGATCGCATGGCCGAGGTCCAGCGGGATTCCGCCCGGCTGGCGCGTGTGGCCGCAGACCATTACCTTGCCGGACTGGTGCGGGCCGAGATCCTCCAGCTTTTCCCAGTGAAGCATGTACGTCGGCTGGTCCTCCAGCGTCATGTCGGGGTACGCGCTGGCGTGGACGAAGAGGTGCGTCTTCGTCTCGTACCAGTCGCGGCAATCGTTTTCGAGAAAGTACCAGTGATCGGCGGGCACGCGCTCGAGATCCTGAAGCCGCGGATCATCGGACCCGTAGGAGGCGAGCGTCTGCCGGCCGCCGCACGCGAGCCAGGCTGAGCCGTCCGCGAACTCGCCTTCACGGGCGTTTTGCATCATCACTTCGTGGTTGCCGCGCAGAGCGATGAGTCGGCCGGTGCCGCGCAGCTCGATCAGCTGGTCGAGGACGCCGCGCGTGTCGGGTCCGCGATCGACGTAATCGCCGAGCGTGACGATGAGGTCGTCCGGCCGCGGCGCGACGGCGGCGAGCAGGGTGCGAAAGGCGACGAGACAGCCGTGGATATCGCCAATCGCGAGGACGCGCATCTCACATCCCCCAGGCCAAAACGGCCGCGATCCGGGCGGCCAGGCGCGCGTTGGCGACGATCAGGACGCGGTTGGTCTGGAGCGTGCGTCCGCCCGTCAACTCGGCGAGGCGCGCCAGCAGGAACGGCGTCAGAGCGGGTCCACGCACCCCGGCCGCAGCCGCCAGGCGCTCCGCCTCCTCGAGCGCGGCTGCGAATATCGCCGGATCGAGGGCGGTTTTTTCCGGCGACGGCAGAGCGATCACGACGCCGGCGCCGCCGAGATCCCAATGAGCGCGGAGCAACGCGGCGGCTTCCTCCGGCGTATCCACGCGGGCGCTGACGGACAGTCCGCTCGAGCGCAGATAGAACGCCGGAAACGTCTCGGTCCCGAACCCAACGACCGGCACGCCGCGCGTCTCCAGCACTTCCAGCGTCGCCGCCAGATCGAGGATGTTCTTCGCGCCAGCGCAGACGACGGCGACCGGCGTCCGGGCCAGCTCGTCGAGGTCGGAGGAGACATCCCAGGAAGAGTGGCGATGCACGCCGCCGATGCCGCCCGTGGCGAAGACGCGCACGCCCGCACGGTGGGCCAGGTACATCGTCGCGGCCACGGTCGTCGCCGCGGTGGCGCCCTGGCTGACGGCGGCGGCGAGGTCGCGGCGGCTCGCCTTGCGCACGGCTCCCCCGGTCGCGAGGCGTTCGAGCTGCGCCTCGTCGAGTCCGACCGTCGGCCTGCCATTCCAGACAGCGATGGTCGCGGGGACCGCGCCCTCGTCGCGCACTGCCGCCTCGGCCGCGCGCGCGGTTTCGAGGTTGAGCGGCCACGGCAGGCCGTGGGCGATCAGCGTCGATTCCAGCGCCACGACGGGCTTTCCCGAGCGCAGCGCCGCGGTTACCTCGTCAGCAATGTCGAGCGCCGTCGCCATGAACGATTTCTCGTGTTGACCGCTCGCATTCCAGGAGCCGCGCACGAAGTAAGCGGGTTGAACGCCCGCGCATTCCAGGAGCCGCGCACGAAGTAAGCGGGTTGAACGCCCGCGCATTCCAGGAGCCGCGCACGAAGTAAGCGGGTTGAACGCCCGCGCATTCCAGGAGCCGCGCA
>JBBQPD010000161.1:0-9392 GCA_038331535.1 Gemmatales bacterium
CGTTTTTTTTTTTTTGATTGGGGTGTCGCCTGCGGCTTTGCGAGCCCCCCGTTTTGGGGGGGGTTGTTTTCGTCCCCACCCCCGGATCTGGGGGGGGCCTCGCCGAATGCGGCACCAGAGCGACAATCCGCTCCCCGACGCACTCCAGGTCACAGCCGTGAGCCAGGTCGGTCGCCGGCGGCAGCGACCAGGGAACGAGGTTGGTCAGCTCGGTTCGGTGGAAGCGCGTCACGTTCCGACGGGCGCCGACGCCCAACTCCGGATAGAGATGCAGCAGCGTCTTACCGTCGCAGACGACGCGCTCGTGCAGACCGAAGGCGACCGTGCGCTCGTAGGCATAGCGGCCGGCGCCGTCAAAGGTGACACTTAACGAGCCGCGACCGTCAGGGAACGCTCCCTCAGGGTCGCGGTTCGTCGGCACCACCAGCGTTTGCCAGCCGGACTCACGCGCTCGGTCGATCAGCTTCCTGGCGGCGGGGTCAATAGTTCCGGGCGTCTCGCGCAGGTTGGGAGCGGCTTCTTCTTCGAGAACGGCGAGCAGGTCGGCTCGACTGCTGTTCAGACCGGGGGCATAGGACACGAGATCGGTGTACAGCCGCGACTCGGCGGTGAAGTGAAGACGGCCGTAGATCAGGCTCGGCAGAGGGCTTTCACGCAGCAACCTTCTGTCTATTTGTGCCCCCGAAAATCCCAACCAGAAATCGAACTTTGGCATTACCTCGTTCTGATTCAGGCCTGTGCCAAACCGCGCTGGGTTTAACGCAAGTGACTCAACGGGCACTGAATCGATCGGGCTCAGGTCATCGAAAGGAATATTCAGTCGGACAGGGCGCGGTACGGAAAAGCCTGCCACGCCGAGAGATTTTCCACCCAGCGGCCTGGGTTCAGCTAGACTCCGCTCTTGGTTATCGAATTGAAATCCGGAGTGAATCCTCGACGATCCCTTGACGACAAGCGACATCGCCGGCGGATAATACAAGAGTTGGTTCTTCTCCTCAGCGAGTGGATCCTCGGATTGCGTCAAGGGATTCGTCGGCATACCCGTGGTCGGATCGAAGTCGGGACGCCAGTCGTTCGGCACGAGCGCGCGTTCTTCCCCGTCGAATTGACCCAGTCTCGCACTTAGGCGAAGACTAAGATTGGACGAACTCGCTGTGGAAAGTTTTGACGGCGAAACGTCCCAAATCCGATTGAGGATCGGAATCTTGCTGGCGATTGGCGGCCGATGGATTGATCCGCCGTCGCGGAAGTAGAGATCGGTCTGCGAGAGATCGATATCTAACCCATCGTCCAGGTTGCCTGCAGCGGTGGTAACTTTCGGACTTAGTCCTTGACTGCGTCCTAGCATACGTTCCAAATCAGACGGGTGAGCGCGGTTGCTTTGAGTCACGAAGTGGGAAAATCCACGAACCACCACCGTCGGCACCACCTGATTGGGCGTCGGCTTCAATCCCTTCGGTGCGTTGCGTGCGTCCACCTCGTTCGGCAACGGTTCGTAGACCGTGCGAATCTTGTTCGGCGTCGGGTACAGTGCCCAGTGATCCTTGCGGCCGCGATCGACCTTGAACTCCTCGTACATCGCGTCGTTTTCGAGCACTAGCAGCGACGTGAACGGCGTCATCACGTACATCGCCTTGCTCAGCTCGACGATTTCGTTTTTCGTCTCCTGTCGCTGTGTCTTCTGGAAGTCGATCAGCGCGCGGTCGAGTTCCCATTTCGCCCAGGTGCGTGGCAGATACCCGGCGGCGTCGGTAATGTCCTTCACCGGCAATTCGGCGCGAAACGCCTTGCCGTCGAGGGTGCCGGTGATCAGCACTGAGGTGGGCGGTGTGGAACTATTCGGGACGCGGGTGGCGGCGAACAATGCTTCGCCCTGGGCCAGCGTTGTGGCGTCGGTGAGGAAACGCGGGGCGTCGGGGGAAGCGAAGCCGCAAGCGGTAACCTGGACGTTGAGCAGACGCGGGGTGTTGAGCGTCGCCAGCAAATCGAAGGCGCGCCAGGAAATTGATTCATCCGGGTTGATCTGCGTGAAGAAACCGCCCGATTTCTCGGCCAATTGCTTCATGAACGCCCGATCCCAGCGCTTGCCGACGCCGATGCCGACATACGGGACATTCTTCGGCAACAGCGCGGCGAGATCGTTCTGCGGTGTGCCAATGGCGGTCAGTCCCGATCCGAGATGCACGAGATAAGGGTTCGCTTCCTCCCGGCAGATGGCCTGGGCTTCGCGGAAGGCGCGGCCGAGGTCCAGCGCTCCGACGAGGTGCGTTCGTTCGAGCCACTTCACGGCGTCGGCGATGTTCTCCGGCGTGGCCAGAATCGGCGGATAGAGATTCGGCTCCCGGAAGCGGTGGACGCGCGTCCCCGCGGTGAGGATGGTAAACGTGTCGTCGTGTTCGGCGTTGCTCAACACGTTGCGGATGACGTCGATCTGCGTCCGCGCCAGCAGCGGGTCGCGGTCGGCCGACGATTCGTACACGAAAACCCAGTCGCGCCGCTGGCGCTCCACCTTGCCGGGCAGGTCGGGCCGATAGCGCAGCGCCAGGTATTTCTGGCCGTCCAGCTCGGCGCGAACGAAACGCGCTTGCGGACTAGCGGCGACGGTGCCGGCGCTCAAGCTGAGATCGAGGGCCACGTCCTTGTCGATGCGCGCGCCGACGGCGCTGTCGCTGAGGACGAGGTCGTCGCCCTGCTTCTCCGCTTTGAGGCGCGGGTGCGTCGGACTGGTCACGGCGAGGTTTGCTCCGCCCTTGACGAGGGCGCGGAAGTTCCACTCGCGCACCGACTGCAAGCTGTGCCCGGCGGGGAAGCGATACTGCGCGCGGCCGTACAGCCCCGCCAATCGTTGCGTGTAAGCGAGGAGAATGCGCTTCTCCTGCCGGCCTTCCAGTGGGAAGACGCGCATCTTGAACGTGGAGCCGTCCACCCATTCGAGCAAGGCCGGGTCGCGCTGATTGTTGACGATACGCTCGTAGACGGTGCGGGCGTGGCCGCGCTCGGCCATGCCGCCTTCCATCAGGTTGCTGTCGCTGCCGTCGGCGACGTACATGGCCAGGCGCGACAGCGAGGCATCGGGCGGGAGCGGGAAATAGAACGTGCCTTCGAGCCGCCAGGGGTGATGATTGAAATAGGTCTGGTCGATGGTGGTGCGGGCGAAGCCGTCCTCGATGTGGACGTCCACGGTGAAGCGGCGCAGGCTGAGCTTTGCTTCCTGGCCGTTGGCATCCACGGCGACGAGCGAACCGCCCTCGTGGGCACTGGCCGGCACCAGCGGCGACTCGGCGGCGGCCATCAAGTCGCGTGTCCAGTCGAGCAAATGCGAGGCCCGCGCCGCCGGCTCGATCCCCTTCGCCGTCAGCGCCTGGCCGGCCTGGAGGGCGTCGTCGAGGCCGCTAACCTTCACTTTTCCTTGCGTGACGACGACGCCGGTCTGCTTGTCGTCCGCGCGGACCTCGAACTTCGTGCCGAGCGCGGTCACTTCCCGGTCGGCCGTCTTGACGACGAAGCCGTCTTTTGGGCCATGCGCGGCGACTTCGACGAACACTTCACCGCGCTCAAGCCGGAGAGCGCGGCGACTGTCGAGATGGACGCGCGTGTTCTGATTGACGAACAATACCGAGCCGTCGGGTAGACCGACGCGGCGGCGCTCGCCGGGCTTTGTCTCCAACACCTCGCCCGCTGCGAGCTTGGTCATGACGGGTTCGACCAGCCGAGAACGCGGAGTCAAACGCCCGAGGTTCCCGGAGAGGTCATCGGCGTGAGCGAAGAGCGGATTGGCATTGGGCAAGTTGGGCGGGCCGTCAGGCTGCCGTTGAGAACGATGCAGCCACGATAAAAGGATCGCCAGCGACGCCGCCACGCCGCCGGCGACCAGGACGATTCGGAAGGCGGTGGATTGCTGCCACGGAGTTCGAGCCGGTTTCGTCGGAACCGTCGTGCGCGCCATGGCGGCCGGTAGGCGGGCGTTGACCTGTTCGGCGACAGCGGCAGCGGCGGCGCGGCGCGGCTCGAAGGCACGCTGCAAGTCGCAGTGTTGCAGCTCGAACGCCTCGGCGGTCGCCCGACAGGCGGGGCAGTCCGTCAGATGCGCCTCCAAGAGGGCGTATTCGTCGGGCCGGATCTCGTGATCGAGTCGCGCCGAGAGCAGCGCGACGGCGTGTTCGCAGTCCATGATCGGCCTCCGCGGTTGTGTGCAAATGAACGAGCCGCGACCGTCAGGGAGCGCTGCGCCCCAACGCTCCCTGACGGTCGCGGCTCGTTTCGGTCGATAGTTTTTCGCGCAACAGCGACCGCGCCTTCGTCAGCCGGGCGTTGATCGTCGCCGTCGAGACGCCCAGCATGCGGGCGATGTCGCGATACGTGACGTCCTGGTAGTAGTAAAGCATGACCACCTGCCGGCAATTCTCCGGCAGCGCCTCGACTTCCGCGAGGAGATGACGAGCCTCGTCGTCGCGCTCGACGGTCGAATCGTCGCGGCCGGGCAGCAGCTCGTCGGGATCGTGATCGGGATTGAGGACGCTAAACGGCACCTGGCCGTTCTGCTTGGCCTTGAGCCAGTCGAGGCAGGTGCGCAGGGCGATGCCGCACAGCCAGGGGCCGAAGCGGTCGGGATCGTTGAGGCTGGCGAGCGCCCGAAAGCCGCGCAACAATGTCTCCTGGGCCAGGTCGTCCGCGACGTGGGCGCGGCCGAGGCGCGCGTGGCACACCGCCGTCACGCGTCCCGCCCAGCGGCGCACCAACTCCGCGAACGCCTCGGTCCGCCCGGCGCAGGCCTGGCGGACCAGCTCGGCATCGGACATCTCCCGTCCCTCCCGGACCGGGTTGCCTGTCTCCTGAGGCCCTACTGTAGATGTAGAGCGAACGGCGCGGGTTAATAGAGCTTGGTGCGCGCGAATCGTAATCACGCATTCTTTCGTGCGCAGCGGAGCCTGGGCACGAGGGAGAACGCTTTCTTTCCGTTCCGATCATGGGAGGCGTCGGGCTCGAGTAAGATGCCTGCTGCCGCCGTTCACTTAATGCGGCCAAGCCGCAACGAGTTAGCAACCACACAAAACCAGTCTGGCTGAAAGCTGTTAGCTGATAGCTTTTAGCTGTCAGCCAGAACTCGGCTGAACTGCTCCGCAGCTTGCGGAGAAGCTCAGAGGTAAGACCTTAACGCGGCCAAGCCGCAACGAGTTAGCAACCACACAAAACCAGTCTGGCTGAAAGCTGTTAGCTGATAGCTATTAGCTGTCAGCCAGAACTCGCCTGAACTTCTCCGCAGCTTGCGGAGCAGCTCAGAGAGAAGAATCTAAGGAGTGCCGACGCATCATGAAATCACTGTACGCGTGTCTCGCCGTGATCCTCCTGGCCATGACCGCAAGCCATTCGCACGCCGCCGAGGACGACCGCCTCGCCGAGTTCTTCAAGGCGTATCTCGAAGACGAGTTTCGCCAGCGGCCGCTGACTGCGACCAATCTCGGCGAGCACCGCTACGACCACCTGCTCGACGACGTGTCGCCGAAGGCCCGCGCCGGCTGGGTAGAGCGCTACCGCGCCGCCCTCGCCGATCTACCGAAGAAGGTGGATTACGCCAAATTGACTCGTTCCGCGCAGATCGACTTCGAGATCTTCAAGCACGACCTGACGCGCACTCTCTGGCTGCACGAGAACACCAAGCCGTTCGAGGACGACCCGCGCGTCTACAACGAGTACATCAGCGATAGTATTTATCTCTTGTTCGTCCAATCCACGCTGCCGAAGCCGACGAACGTGAAGAACGCCGTCAGCCGGATGGCGTACATTCCGCGCGTCGTCGCGGCGGCGAAAGAAAGCCTGCGCAACCCGCCGCGCGTCTTCGTCGAGACGGCCATCCGCCAGAACCGCGGGGCCATCGCCTTCTACGAAAGCGGCATTTACCAGGCCGCGGGCGAGACGCCTCAGCTGAGCGAGCTGAAACCCGCCGCCGCGAAGGTCATCCCAGTGCTGAAAGAGTACCAGGAGTTCCTCGAAAAAGAGCTGTTGTCACGGGCGGACGGCGAATGGCGGCTCGGCAAGGAGCGGTTCTACCGCAAGCTGGAACTGGAGCTGGACGCGGGCCTGTCCGCCGACGAGGTGCTGCGCGACGCCCTGGCCGAGTTCGAGCGCGTCCGCCGCGACATGTACGTCGTTGCCCGGCAGTTGTGGGGCACGACGTTCCTTGCCGAGGCGCTGCCGCCTGATGACGCTGAGGGTCGCACCGAGACGATTCGCCGAGTGCTGGCCCACTACAACCGCGAACACGGCAAACCGGAAACGCTGGTCGCCGACGCGAAAAAGGCGGTGGCGGACTGCCGAACGTTCATCCGCGCCAACGATCTCCTGCGCTTACCTGACCCCGACCGCTGTCAGGTAATCGAGATGCCCGAGTTCCAGCGCGGCAACTCAACGGCGTTTCTCAACCCCGCACCGCCGCTCGACCCCAAAGCGTCCAGTATCTACGCCATCAGCCCGCCGCCGCGCGAGTGGGATACGCGCCGCGTGTCGAGTTACCTCGAAGAGTACAACAGCCGAATGCTGCACATTCTGACGATTCACGAAGGCTACCCCGGCCACTACGTCCAGCTCGAATACTCGAACCGTAATCCCTCGCTCGTGCGCCGCGTCCTCTCGTCCGGCGTTTTCGCCGAGGGGTGGGCCGTGTACACCGAGCAGATGATGCTCGACCAGGGCTACAACAAGGGCGACCTCGTGCTGCGCCTCAACCAGCTCAAGTTCTACCTGCGCGCGGTCACGAACGCGATTCTCGACCACAAGATGCACTGCTCGAACATGACCGATGGCGAAGCCCTGAAGCTAATGACCCAGCTGGCGTTCCAGTCGCAGGGCGAGGCGGACGGCAAGCTGGTGCGGGCGAAGCAAAGCTCATGTCAACTTTCGACGTACTTCGTCGGCCGCATGGCGTTCTATAACCTGCGGCAAAAAGTGCAGCGCGAGCAGGGCGACAAGTTTCAGATCGGCCGTTACCACGAAGCGGTCCTCGATCACGGCACGCTGCCGGTGAAGTATCTGCCGGAAGTAGTGCGCGAGCGCTTGACGCGGCCGCGATAACACTCAGGAGCCGCGCACTATGTACGCGGGCGTTGGGCCCGCTTACTGCGTGCGCGGCTCCTACGCAATTTTCCTTTCTCCTTTCCGCTCGCGCCGCAGCCGGTTACAATCTCCCGAGATTCGCCGCCGTGTTGTCACCGGGCCTCTCCATGCGGTACACTCTCCCGCGCCTTCCGGTCCTGCCGTCAGCGAGGACGTGATCTATCTGTAGCCTCAGAGGATTCCTTCGATGGATAACGGTTTTGACAACAAGGACGCGATCGCGCCCGGCGGCGTGAAGGACGACGGCATCAGCGCGGGCGAAAGGGCGGTCGCGGCCACGGTGGGCGAGAATGCCATTTCAACCGATGTATCGTTAGCCGCCGCAAACATGAACCGGCATCCCACCGGTCTCTGGTTCTTCTTCTGGGGCGAGTTAGCCGAACGCAGTTCTTACTACGGGATGCGGGCAATCCTTCCTCTGTACCTAACAGCGGTACTTCACTTCGCCGACACCACAGCGGGACCGATCTACTCGACCTTCAAGATGGCCTGCTATTTCCTCCCCTTGTTGGGCGGGATCATCGCCGATCGCTGGTTGGGCCGCTACTGGACGATCGTCGGCTTCTCGGTGCCGTATGTGCTCGGCCACTTTATCCTGGGTATTGAGAGTCAGACCTCGCTAATCGTCGCGCTGGCGCTGTTGGCCTGCGGTAGCGGCGTTATCAAGCCGAATATCTCGACGCTGATGGGCCAGACCTATGACCAGCAGCGGCCAGGAAACGAGCGGCTTCGCAGCGCAGCGTTCCTCTGGTTCTATTTCTCGATTAACATTGGCGCCCTGATTTCCATGTTCGCCATGCCGCTCTTGCGTGACCGTTACGGTTATGCCATTGCCTTTCAATTCCCGGCTTGGCTCATGGTGATTTCCCTCGGCGTATTCGCTGCCGGTAAGCGACAGTACGCCGTGGAAACGCCACAGCGGCAGGAATTGACGCCCGACGAACGGATACTTCAATGGCAGACGCTGGGGCGACTCTTCGGCATTTTCGCCCTGGTTGTTCTTTTTTGGGTCGGATACGAGCAAAACGATACGCTTTGGGTTTTCTTCACTCGCGACTATGTGGATCTGCACGTGCCTTTCACTTCTCACGCGATCAAGGCCGACCAACTGCAGTTCCTCAACTCGCTGTTCGTCATCATTCTAATCCCAACGTTCAACGTTCTGTACGGGCGACTCGATCCCGCTGCGAAGATATTTACGCCCATGCGCAAGATCCTCGCTGGATTCCTGTTCACCGCGGCCGCGGTAGGCATCATGTCGGTTGCCGGCTTCCTGGCACAGGGTCACACAGTGCCGGCTCCTCCCGGAGGCGAGGCGCTTGAAGTCTCGACCGTGAAGCTGTCGGTGATGTGGCCTGCGATGGCTTACATTATCCTGACCATCGGCGAGGTGCTGCTCTATGGCACCATGTTGGAACTGGCTTACGCCGCAGCGCCCAAAAGTATGAAGGGGTTTATCACCGCCTGCTTCCTGCTGACGAACACCGCAGGCAACGTCATCGCCGGGCTGTTGTCTACGCAGTACGGCGGATCGCTGCAAGACCCGCTAGACAAGCGCGGACCGATTATGCCGGGGCAGTTCTTCGCCATGACGGCCGGGATCGTCGTTGCGGCAGCGGTCGGCTTTGTCTTCGTCGGCAGACGCTTTGAAAGGGGTCAAAAGGATCAAGAAACAGCCAGCGACGCCCAGAAGGCTCTGGCCGCTCTCGATTCAAGCAACTCCCCGCGCGGCCCGTCCGGCGGCATCACCGATCGTGATCGCATCCAGTGATCTCCACCGCCGCTTGCGGCTTTGCGGGCGCCGCCGCTAAGCCGAAAGCGGCAAGACCAAGAACCCAACCATGCTGCGCCAGAAACACCCGCCAGGACTGGCCGTCCTGTTCTTTACCGAGATGTGGGAGCGCTACAGCTTCTACACCATGGCCGCCGTCTTCATGCTCTACATGAAGGACAAGAGCAACGGCCATCCGTTCCTGCAGGAGAACGCCAGCCTCATCAACGGCCTCTACCTCGGCACTGTTTACTTCACGCCCTTTTTCGGCGGGTTGCTCGCCGACCAGAAGTGGGGTTATCGGCTGAGCATCCTCGTCGGCGCCATCGTCATGGGGGCGGGCCAGTTCCTGCTCGGCGTCGATCAACTCACCTGTTTCTTCGCCGGACTCGTCTGCCTCGTCATCGGCAACGGGCTGTTCAAGCCGAACATCTCGACGCTCGTCGGCAAGCTCTATTCCGCGAACGATCCGCGCCTGGATAATGCCTACACCCTCATCTACATGGGCAGT
>JBBQPD010000162.1:0-9354 GCA_038331535.1 Gemmatales bacterium
GCCGACGCGCGTCGAGTACGCCTTGATGACGCCGATGACGCGCGTCAGCCGCCGCGCGGGCACACCCGAACCGCTCCAGATGCCGGCCGGGCAACTGCTGGAGCTGGTGACGTAGGGATAGGTGCCGTGGTCCACGTCGAGCAGGCTGCCCTGCGCCGCCTCGTAGAGGATCGACATGCCGGCCTTCAGTCCGTCGTGCAACAGGCGTACCGTGTCGGCGACGTGGGGGCGCATCTGCTCCATGCTGCGCGTGTAATCGCGGCACAGCGACTCGGCGTCAAACTGCCGCGCGGACGGCGACAGGCTCTTGAGCAGGGCGTTTTTGTAGGCGACGATCGGTTTCAGTCGTTTCAGCAGGTGGTCGGGATGGGCCAGCTCGCCGAGGCGGACGGCGTGACGGCGTCCGACCTTGTCCTGGTAGCACGGACCGATGCCGCGGCCGGTGGTGCCGATGGCGTTTTCACTGTTGCCCTCTTCCTGCAAGCGTTCCTCTTCCATGTGGTACGGAAAGATGACGTGGGCGTGGTCGCTGACGACGAGGTTGTCGCCGACGGCGACGCCGGCCGCGCGCAGGTTGGCGACCTCTTCGAGGAAGCGCGGCGGGAAGACGACGACGCCGTTGCCGATGACGGAGCGGACGTTCGGCCGCAGCACGCCGCTCGGTAATAAGGAGAGTTTGAAGGTCTGGCCGTTGGCGACGATGGTGTGGCCGGCGTTGGCGCCGCCGTTGTAGCGAACGACGAAGTCGTGCTGCTCGGTGAGCAGATCGACGATCTTGCCCTTGGCCTCGTCGCCCCATTGCAGGCCGACGACACAGGTACAAGCGGCGGCCATGAGAGTGTACCCTGCCTGCCGGTCCGGCCTCACGTCGGGTGGGCTGCCGAGAGGAGAGACGCGGACGACCCGGATGATTTCGGAGACAAACATAAAAAACGCCTGGGGCCGCGAGGCCACAGGCCGGCAAAGTGGTTCGCATTGCCCGTTCTGTTCTAGCCCCGCTCCGGAAGGCCGTCAAGGGCGGAGAGGGAGCCACAGATGAACACGGATGAACACAGATGAAAAGACAAATCCTACAAATGGTGAGGAACTGCTTGATTCGGCTGCTCGAACAACAGCAGATGGAAGCAAATATCCGAAGGCGGGAGGAGAGGTTTCACTCGTAATCATACACAGTTACGGTTAATTCTTGTCCACAAAGATTCTCCAGAACGAGCGGTTCGATGCGCGACCAATCCCCGCCAGCCAATCCACAGCCGATTCGCGGCATGTGGATCGACGCCTTCAACTGGCTAGCCGCTGCCGCAACTTTCCGGAGGCACTCAGCCACTGCTTCGTAGCGGATGGGCGGTCCAGAACTTCCGCGCTTGATACCGCGTTGGGCAACCATGTTCGCTACCCAAATATATGGCTCGACCTGGACCATTTGGACGGCACCGAGGGCGAAATCGCTATTCGCCCGATCAGCGTACCAGGACCGATACTGTTGCTCCGGCTCCTTCCAGCGTCGAGAGAGGGCCAAAACAAAGCCCTTGCCCCAGCCGCCGAGATCGTTGCAGATGTGGCAAATGACCTTCACGCCTTTCGACTGAGGGCACGTCGCGTCGCCTTTGAGGTAATTAATTTCGCTCATGTGATACTCCGCCCCAACTCGACCATCAATCCACATACCTAATCTCATTCGCACACATCCCCAACCGTTTCAACGACCGTCGGCGTGCGCTTGTAAGCGGGCCACGTAATCGGCGTGTTCGGTACTCGACAGGCCGCGCTGGAGAACGTCCAGCACCGCACCGAGATCGGAGCGCGTCATGGCAGCCGCGTCGAGCCACAGGCCCGGAAAGATTTCGCTGCGGAGGGTGCCGTCGCTTCCCGGTTGCAACCGCGTGAATCCGCTATCGCGCAAGACAAACCAGTCGATCTCGCGATCGAGGACGCGCCAGACGATGTACTCGCGGACGCCGTTGCGTTGGTAGACGCGAAACTTCGCATTCATGTCGATGCTGACGCTGCTGGCGGAGATTTCCCCAAGCAGCTCTGGGGCGCCCACGACGTAATCGTCGTCGCTGATGTGTGCTTGGCCGCCGTGCGAGGAGAGGAGAAACATCATCGCGTCCGGTTGCGGTTCGTTCTCGAGATCGAGGCGCACGGAAGTGTTGTCCGCGACCACAATCCCCGGCGTTCGCGCCCGGTAATAAAACATCCAGCCGACCATATCGGCGTGCGGACTGCCATGAAAATTCACGCGAACCGGTGAGGGCATGTGTACGACTCCTTCAATTAGCTCCGCCTTGTTCACATGCGGCATGGCTTCGTAGCGACGCTCGAATTCCGCGCGGCTGAGGACATCGCCATTGGCGAGTGGAGGAATGGCGCGCGGCACGGGGGCGGGTGCTGCGAGCAGCGGTGTTTTCGGCAGGGCACTCATGTCGGCTTCTCCGGCGGGACGGCGGTAAAGAAGAAGTGTATCACAGCGCGAAGGGCTGTTTCAATGGGCCGCAGCGTTTCACGAAACGGCAACCCGCGGGCGGGTTCCACGCGGAACACTCGACCCAGGCCGCACGGGCGCTCCGCGCGGAACCCGCATTGTCGCCGCCGGACGCTCGATGCTAGAATGCCGCCCGCGGCAGGAGCCGCACCGCCCGACAGATGAAAGGACGCATCGACATGGAAAAGAAAGCACGCCTCGGCCGTGGACTCGACGCCCTCCTCGGCAACTCGGAGGACGGCGAACCTACCGCCGGTTCCGCGGAATTGGCCGTCGAGTCGATCGAGAACAATCCCTACCAGCCGCGCAAGACCTTCGACGCCGACGAGCTGACCTCGCTGTGCAACAGCATCCGCACCCACGGCGTGCTGCAACCGCTGGTCGTGCGCCAGGTCGGCGACCGCTTCCAGCTCATCGCCGGCGAACGCCGCCTGCGCGCCGCCCGCACCGCTGGCCTGTCCGCGGTGCCGGTGCGCGTCGTCGATTTCAACGACCAGCAGACGGTCGAGGCCGCCCTGATCGAGAACATCCAGCGCGCCGACCTCAACCCGGTGGAGAAGGCGCACGGCTTCAAGGACTACCTCGACCGCTTCCAGATGACCCATGACCAGCTGGCCCAGCGCCTCGGCCTGGCGCGCTCGACGATCACGAACCTCGTCGCCCTGCTGGAAATGCCGGTGGAGATTCAGAACTCGGTGCGCGTCGGCCAGCTGACGCTCGGCCACGCCAAGCTGCTCAAGGGCCTCCCCGACCGCGACCGGCAGCTGTCGCTGTCGAAGGAGATCATCGCCCGCGGCCTGTCGGTCCACGCGACCGAAGCGATGATGAAGCAGCAGGCCGCCGAGGCGCTGCACCCCGCCGCCGACGGCGCCGAGGAGCCGGGCGACGACGGGACGAAGGAGAAGAACTACAAGACGAAGCACGTCCAGGGCATCGAGAACGAGCTGCGCAAGAAGCTCGGCGTGAAGCTGGAGATCAAGGTGCGGGCGAAGGACAAGGGGCAGATCGTGCTGGGCTTCGAGTCGACCGACGATTTCGAGCGCATGGTGGAGCTGCTGCGAAAGTGACGTTCTCCGTGCTTGGCGTTTCGCGTGAAACGCCAAGCACGGGCGATTCCCTTGAACCCTGGGGGGTGTTCGTGTATCCGTAATAGTGGAGCGGGGCGTAGCTCAGCTTGGCTAGAGCGCTTGGTTTGGGACCAAGAAGTCGCAGGTTCGAATCCTGTCGCCCCGATTTATTGCGGTGAAGTGCTTCACGGCGCTGCCGGACGGTGGCTTTTGATCGGTAAATTTCATCAAGAGAGTGGTTTGTTTCCGACCGGATGCGCGCCTCAATGGCCCGATTCGACGACTGTCATCGGCTACCACGGCACCGGCCTGACGGCTGCCCTGCGGATCGTCACTCGTTTGGAGGCATTCCGTCGCAGCGAGCGCGACTACGACTGGTTGGGGAGAGGCATCTACTTCTGGGAATACGCGCCCAAACAGGCTCTGAACTTCGCGAGAATCCGCCAGCGGCAATTCCAGAAAAAGCGGAGCAAGACGGCTGAAGATACTCGGCGAGCCACGGAGTCTCTTGCCGTTGTCGCCTGCATGATTCGACTCGGGTTTTGTCTCGACCTGACGGAGCCTGAAAACGTAAAATATCTCAAAGACGTCTTTGACGAATACAAGAAGAAAATGGAACTGGCGGCAGCCGAACTTCCCAAGAACACCCGGAGGTATCGAAAACTCGATTGCGCGATTTTCGAGTACGCCTACCAGCTCATTGAGGAATCTGAGCCAAATTCGCGAATTGATACCGTCCGAGGCATATTTGTCTCTACCGATACCGCCAAACGCGTTTGGCCTGGTAGCTGGATATCGAAGGACACCCATATCCAGCTCAACGTCCGCAATCCTACGAATCTACTGGGAACTTGGCTCCATTATCCGTCCGAACTGGAGGTGAGCGGTGCCTGCGAAGCGTTACAAGGTGCCGCTGTCGGCTTCGAGCCAAAAGATCCGAAAGGCTCGGATCAAGCTGCGGCACATGACGGACCTCGAGAAAATTGAACTGATGGTCAAGGCTGGTGTCATGAGCGAGGCTCAGGCCGAACGAGCGAAAAAGAATCTTCAGAAGGCGCCCGCCTGAACGACGCAAGATGGATCGGACCATGACGACGCAAAATCACGTCGAACCCTTGAAGGACGGTACGGTCGTCAAGATTCTCAACTCCGGCTACCACCGCGCGCAGATCGCGGAATATCGCGGACCACTCGGCCCGAAAGGCGCTCGTGTGTACCGCATTCTTGTCGAAAACAAGCCGCGGCGCGTTTATATTGAGGTGCTGGAGGACCAGCTGGAAGTGCTGAGTGAGGCAACAGGTTTGCCTTCCACCGGGTCATGATCGTGAGCCACTATCCGCTTTCCACGGAGTCGCACCCATGTCCTGGCGCAGTGCGGGCCTGTTCTCCTTCCCGATCCTCTGTCTCTATGTCGTGTCGTTCTTCCTCACCGCCTGGGAAGACAACAACGGCACTTACCTCGGCTACGAAACGATCGGCAACAGTTTCGAGCTGGTCGGCCGCTCCAACGACCTGCTGACGCCGATGCTCCTGCTGCTGCCGAACTTCCTCTTCATTACCGGCGTGGTGCTGCTCGCCGTGCCCAGAACCTGGGCGCGCATCGTCGCGTCGGTACTCGGCTTTCTGGCCCTGGTCGTCTCAGCGCAGCTCATGGTGTGCGTCGGCTTCCTGTCGTTCATGACGACCATCGTCACGGCCATCTTCGGCGCCAACTCGGGTCCGGGCCAGGTGCGCGAGGGGTTCTTCCTCTGGATTGGTAGCATGTTCCTGCTCATGCTCGTTGGCATGGTAACGGCCATCGTCAGCGGCACGCGCGCCGGCCCGGACCGGAGAGACGAGCGTCCGCGCCCCCGCCGCTATGAGGACGACTACGACGATGAAGACGACAATTTCAACCGCAGGCGATCTGAACGAGAACGATGGCGAAGAGACCGAGACTGATAACCGCGTTCACCTGAAAGAACGCCGCGTTGACGCGGCTAAGATCGTCCGGCCGCACCAGCCAGTGTTCGTACAGCAGCAGCAGCGCCACCGCGACGACGCCTCCCAGGTAGATGAAGCCGAGTTCCGGCGCGCCGATCCAGAAGAGCAGAAACAACAGGCCGAGCATCGCGAGATGGCAGACCAGGGCGACGCGCAGGCTCGCCGCCACGCCGAGCGCCGCGGGGACGCTGTGCAGTTTCGCCTGGCGGTCGAAGTCCACGTCCTGACAGGCGTAGAGGATGTCGAACCCCGCCACCCAGAAGAACACGGCGCCGCCCAGCACCAGCGGCGTCAGCAAATCGTTCAGGCCGCGCACGGCGACCCAGGCCGCGAGTGGGGCTAATAAGAGCGAAGCGCCAAGCCAGAAGTGCGCCAGCGCGGTGAAGCGCTTGGTGTAGGAGTAGGCGCAGACGAACAGCAGCACCGGCAGCGCCAGCCACAAGGGCCAGGGGTTGTCGAAGGCGAAGGTGAAGATCAACGTCGAGGCGAGGAAACCGGCGGACGAAATAAGGAAGAACAGCCAGACGGTAGACGGCAAGAGAAGGCCGGCGGGAAGGTGTCGGCCGGCGGTGCGCGGGTTGTCGGCGTCGAGACGGCGGTCGGCAAGGCGATTGAACGCCATGGCGGCGCTGCGGGCGCAGACCATGCATAGGAGAATGCCGGCCAGTTGCAGCCAGGAGAACGCCCCGCTCTTCTTCCACGCCAGGGCAGCACTCGTCAGCGCGAACGGCAGGGCGAAGAGCGTGTGGCTGAAGCGGATCATTTCCAGCAGCGAGCGCAGACGGCGAAACATGGCGGACCTCCCGTCGGTTGTCCTATCAACCGTGACGGGCCGCGGCCTGCAACCGGCCGGCGCTTGCGGTCTTGCCGCTTGCGGCTTAGCGGCGTTGCCCGCTAAGCCGCAAGCGGCAAATGGCGAAAATCCATACAATTCGTGCAGTAGGCGCTTGACGAGGCGCCCGGCGCTGCGATACCCTGGAATTATCGGGGGAGTGCGGACATGGCGGATGTAGTGCTGGAGGGGGTCGCCAAGACCTACTCCTCCGGCGCGCTGGCCGTCCGCAACCTTTGTTTGAGCGTCGGCGACGGCGAATTGCTCGTGCTCGTCGGGCCGTCCGGCTGTGGCAAGACGACGACGTTGCGACTCGTCGCCGGTCTCGAGCAGGCGACCGCCGGCACGATTCGTCTCGGCGGACGAGTGGTCAACGATCAACCGCCACGGCGGCGTGATGTGGGTCTGGTGTTCCAGCGACCGGCGCTGTACCCGCATCTGAGCGTTCGCGACAACCTCGCCTTCGGATTGCGCTTCGCCCGGCGCGGAGCTTGGTGGCGCTGCCTGTTACCCGTCGGCGACCCGCCGCTCGCGGCCGACGATGTAAAACAGGTCGAGGCGGTCGCCGAGGTTTTGGGTCTGATCGGGCTGCTCGAGCGCAAGCCGGCGGAACTGTCCGGCGGCGAACAGCAGCGCGTCGCCCTGGGTCGGGCGCTGGTGCGCCGGCCGGGATTGCTGCTGCTCGACGAGCCGCTCAGCAATCTCGACGCACAAATGCGCGTCGAAATGCGCCGACAGTTGCTCTTGCTGCGCCGCCGCTTCCGGGCGACAATGCTCTATGTCACCCACGATCAGGATGAGGCGCTCAACCTGGGCGACCGCGTCGCCGTCCTCGACCGCGGCGAACTTCGACAGGTGGACTCGCCATCCGCGCTGTTGGATCGGCCAGCGAGTCGTTTCGTCGCCGGCTTCCTCGGCTCGCCGCCGCGAAGTCTGCTCGACGGGCGACTGCTCGCGACCGACGGCCGACTGGAATTCGTCGGCCCGGCCGGTCGCTGGAGCGTACCGGCGAGTCGGCGCGACTGGTCAGCCTGGGTCGGAAGAGATGTTTCGCTCGGCGTGCGCCCGCAAGAGTTAAGCCTCCGAAGCGACTTGTCGTTTCGCGAAACAGAGCCGATCTTCGAGGTGCGTCTGGTTGAGCGACACAGCTCCGGGTGGTTGGCCACCCTGGAGTGCGACGGCTGGCGTCTGGCAGTGATAACACTGTCGGGCGAGACTCCAGCCGAGGGGCAGCGCCTGACGGTGCTTCCCGATTGGGACCGTGCCTGCCTGTTCGATTTGTCGACGGGTTTGGTGCTATCCCACGGCGCGACGGCGCGATAACGCCGACCGCCGACCACGGGTTCGCCGCGATAAGCGGCCTCCAGGTGGGATCCGTCCCACCTGTTTTTGTTTTCGCGACTGCCGCTTGCGGCTTAGCGGTCAGGCCCCGCTAAGCCGCAAGCGGCGAGAGACACCTGGGACGAGACCATGAACGGCGCCGATCTGTTGCGGGCGGTGGACTTCCTCTACCGCGAAAAGGCGGTCAACAAGGAGTTGATCTTCCTCAATATCGAGAAGGCCGTGCGCCTCGCCATCCACAAGCAGTACGAGGACGAGGACGGCATCGAGGTCGTCGTCGATCGCGGCAGCGGCACCATCACCGCGCGCAAAGGCGAGAAGGTGTTGTCGCCGGATGAGCTGGGCCGCATCGCCGCCCAGGCCGCCAAGCAGTTCATCATCCAGGGCATCCGCGAGGAAGAAAGCAACGCCGTCTTCAGCGAATACCTCGCCAAGAAAGGCGACCTCATCCTCGGCACCATTCAGCGCTTCGAGGGCGGCGCCGCCATCGTCACCGTGGGCAAGACCGAGGCGCTGCTGCCGCGCGGCGAACAGATTCCGGGCGAGTCGCACCACGCCGGCGAGCGCGTCAAGGCGATCATCCTCGAAGTGCGCAAGAACGGCCATCGGGTGCGCATCATCCTGTCGCGCAACAGCCCCGAGTTCGTTCGGCAAATGTTCCTGACCGAGATCCCCGAAATTCAGGATCGCACCATCGAGATCAAGGCCGTCGCGCGCGAGGCCGGCTATCGCTCCAAGGTCGCCGTCTCCAGCATCGACATGAAGGTCGATTGCGTCGGCGCCTGCGTCGGCGTCCGCGGCAGCCGCATCAAGAACATCGTGGACGAGCTGGGCGGCGAACGCATCGACATCGTCCGCTGGAACGACTCGCTCCAGGTGCTGATCCCCTACGCCTTGCAGCCGGCCCAGGTCGAGGAGGTATTCCTCTATCCGCGGTTAGGCCGGGCCATCGTCCTCGTCAAGGAAGATCAGCTGTCGCTGGCCATCGGCCGCCGCGGTCAGAATGTCCGGCTCGCGTCGAAGCTCGTTGGCTGGGACATCGAGATCATGACCCACGACGAGCTGAACGAGGGCATCGAGCGCGCCGAGGGCTGGTTCCGCCAGGTGCCGGGCGTCACCGACGAAATGGTCGAGGCGTTCATCGAGGAAGGCTTCCTCTCCTACGACGACCTGACGTTCGTGGAAACCTACGAGCTGGCCGAGCTGGCCGGCGTTCCCGAAGAGGTGGCCGAGGAGATGATCTCCTACGCCGAGGACGCCTCGGAGCGCGTGGAAGAAGAGACGCGGATCCAGAAAGAAGAGGAGGCTCACGCTCGCCTGCACGCTCCGCCGGTGACGAAGCCGACGGCGGCGGAGCGGATGGCCTCGCTGTTCCCCGACCAGCCGAGCGACGCGGCCGAGGAGCCGAAGCCGACCGTGGCGTCGTTGTTCGGTCCGGATGATGCAACGCCTTCCGCGTCGGAAGTGGCGGCGCCCGAACCGGCGGCCGTCGTCGATGCCGCCGCAACCCCGCCCGAAATGCCCACCGAAGAAACGCCCGCCGCGCCGGCGCCGAGTGAACCCGGCGCGTGAGAAGTGCGTCTGTTTAAGTCAGGCGAGCGGGGGGCGTAAGCCCCCCGGTGAGTCACCGGGGGGCTTACGCCCCC
>JBBQPD010000163.1:0-9329 GCA_038331535.1 Gemmatales bacterium
GTCAAGCATGGTAGGAATTGGGTAGTGGGTCCGTTTACCGCTTGCGGCTTAGCGGGCCTGACCGCTAAGCCGCAAGCGGCATTCAGAGACACTCCCAAATCTCCTTGCAATCTCCCTCCCGCCGCATATTCTTGTTCTCTGTCAGACTCTCTTAACTCGCGTCCATAACCACCTCTCCATCTTCCGGGGTTTCCCATGCGCCGATTATCCGTCTTGTACCTCGTTCTCTTCGGAGTCTCCGCGGCGTGGGCCGACGATGCGCCGCGGAAGGTCGCCACCGTCGAAGGCGTGACCGAGTATCGCCTGGCGAACGGCGCCCGCGTGCTGCTATTCCCCGAAGCGTCGCGGCCGACGATCACCGTCAACATGACCGTCCTTGTCGGCTCGCGGCACGAAGGCTACGGCGAGGCCGGCATGGCCCATCTGCTCGAACATTTGGTCTTCAAGGGGACGCCCTCCTTCAAGAACGTACCGAAAGCGTTGGTCGATCACGGCGCCAGCTACAACGGCACCACCAACGTCGATCGCACCAACTACTTCGAGACCATGCCGGCCACCGACGAGAATCTCGATTTCGGCATCCACCTCGAAGCGGATCGCCTCGTCAATAGCTTCGTCAAGCGCGAGGATCTCACCTCGGAAATGACGGTCGTCCGCAACGAGTTCGAGCGCGGCGAGAATAGCCCGCAAGGCATCCTGTCGCAGCGCATCCACGCCGCGGCCTACGGCTGGCACAACTACGGCAAATCGACCATCGGCAATCGCTCCGACATCGAGCGCGTGCCGATCGAAAACCTGCAAGCCTTTTACAAGAAGTTCTACCAGCCCGACAACGTCGTGCTCATCGTCGCCGGCAAGTTCGAGGAGGCGAAAGCCCTCGCGCTGGCGCAGAAATACCTCGGCTCCATCCCGAAGCCGAGCCGCAAGCTCGACGACACCTACACGGAAGAGCCGCCGCAGGACGGCGAGCGCAGCGTGGTGCTGCGCCGCGTCGGTACGGTCGGTTCGGTCGGCGTCGCCTACCACATTCCGGCGGCGGCCCACGCCGACTGGGCGCCGCTGAACCTGTTGGCCGGCATCATTTCGCAATCGCCCAACGGCCGGCTCTACAAAGGGCTCGTCGAGTCGCGCAAGGCGACCAGCGCCAACGCTTTCTCCGGCAACAACCACGATCCTGGCCTGTTCAGCGCCTCCGCCCAGGCCGAGCCGGGCCAGCTGGACACGGTGCGCGACGCGATGGTGCAAATCATCGAGAGCCTGGCGACGGTGCCGTTCACCGCGGACGAGGTCGAGAAGGCCAAGGTCCGCAGCCGCCGGAGTGCGGAGATGATGCAGTCCAACAGCACGGCCATGGCGCAGGCGCTCAGTTCGGCGTCAGCGCTGGGCGACTGGCGGCTGCTGTTCGTGCAGCGCGACCGCCTCGCCGCCGTCACCGCCGAGGACGTGAACCGTGTCGCCAAGACTTATTTCCAGCAGCACAATCGGACCGTCGGCCTCTACATCCCGGTGGAGAAGGCGCAACGGCTGGCCATCGCCCCCGCGCCGCCGCTGGATGAGCTGGTCAAAGATTACAAGGGCGGCAGCGTGGCCGAGGCCGGCGAGGTCTTCAATCCGACGCCGGAGAACCTCGACGCCCGCACCAAGATCGTCGAGATGGGCGGTATCAAGGTTGGCTTGCTCCAGAAGAAGAACCGCGGCGACACGGTGGCGCTGCTGCTGACGCTGCACTACGGCAACGAGCAATCGCTCAAAGACAACACGACGGCGGCCGCGATGTTGCCGTCGCTGATGATGGCCGGCACCAAGCAGCACGACCGGCAAGCGCTGCGCGAGGAGTTCGACAAGCTCGGCATCCGCATCTCCGCGGGCATGGGCGGCGGCGGGCGCGGTCCGCGCGGCGGCGGCGGCGGCGGTGCACTGGGCCAGCTGACGTTCTCCGTCGAGGCCAAGCGCGACACGCTGCCGGCGGCCATCAAGCTGCTCGGCGAAATCCTGCGCGAGCCGGCGTTCCCGGCGGAAGAGTTCGACTCCATGAAGCGCCGCGCCCGCGCCGGCTCGGCGGCGACGCGCACCGATCCGGGCGCACTGGCCGCCAACCGACTGTCGCGCGCCCTGTCGCCGTACTCGCCGGGGGATATCCGCTACGTCCCGACCGCCGAGGAAAGCGAGAAGCGGCTGGAGGCCGTCACCATCGACCAGGTGATCGCGATTTACCAGAAGCAGCTCGGCGCGACTGTCGGCGAGTTGGCCGTCGTCGGCGACTTCGATCCCGACGCGACGCTCACCCAGGTCCGCGAGATCCTGAAGGACTGGAAGTCCGACGTGCCGTTCAAGCGCATCGAGCGCGCTGCTCCCGGCACTCTGGCCGGCTTCACGGAAAACATCCTGACGCCGGACAAGGCGGACGCGACCTTCCGCGCCGGCCTGGCGTTTCGGATGAAGGAGACCGACGCCGAGTTCGCGGCCCTGCGCCTGGGCAACCTGATGCTGGGCGGCAACACGCTGTCGTCGCGCCTGGGAAACCGCATCCGCCAGAAGGAGTGCCTGTCCTACGGCGTGACCTCGTCGTTGACCAGCTCGCCGCGCGACCCGGTCGCCACGTTCATCGTCAGCGCCACGACCAACCCGCTGAACATCGACCGCGTCGAGAAGGCGGTGGTCGAGGAGCTGAGCCTGTTCCTGTCCAAAGGCCCGTCGCCGGAG
Source organism: Gemmatales bacterium (assembly GCA_038331535.1). GTDB lineage: Bacteria > Planctomycetota > Planctomycetia > Gemmatales > Gemmataceae > JBBQPD01. The sequence continues at coordinate 2,704 of JBBQPD010000163.1, forward strand.
GAGCTGGCCGACGCTCAGAAGGCGTACCTGGAAGCGTCAAAGGTGGGCCGCACCGGCGACGCCGCCATCGCCGGCGAGATCGCGAGCAATCTGCAACTGGGCCGCAAGTTCGCGCACACCGGCGAGATGGAGAAACGCATCGCGGCGCTGACGCCGGACGAGGTGAAGTCGGCGTTCGGGAAGTACATCGACCCGAAGAAGCTGGTGATTATTCGGGCGGGTGATTTCAAGAAGTAAGAGATTCGGCAAATCGAGGAGCCGCGCACGAAGTAAGCGGGGTTTACTAAACGCTTACTTCGTGCGCGGCTCTTGGCGGAGGATCCCATGCCTGAGACAGATTGCCCTACACCTTCGCAGCCGTCACTCGAGCCTTCTGGTCCTTCACGGGCAAGCGAAGCCCGCACACCTGCCGGGCCAATTCCTCCGAAAGACCAAATGCCTGGAGCGGACTCCGCGACGCAAATTGCCCTTGTTCTGGAGGATTTCAAGGCTGCCTATCGACTGCTGAAGACCGGAGGACTGGCCGCGTATAGCGGCAAATTTGCTGCGTTCTTCAACGGACAGCTGGTCGGGGTCGGCCTCGACTCGGTAGACCTTCGTAAAAGTGTCGGTCAGGAGCAAAGCGTGCCTCCGGATAGAATCGCCGTCATCCACGTCTTCGATGAGGCCGTGGTTTGAAACCAAGGACCGAAGGCGTATGGCTGTCGTTCAGCTTCCTCTGCAGCGGTATCAATCCTTTACCATCGGATCACAGACTCTCCACCTGGAGCAGGTGATTGCACTGTTCCGCATCGTCGGGAGCCAAGTTCCCGCTGTTCTTCGGGAAGGCGTCGTGGACACCGGCGCGCCGATGACGGTGTTCCCCCAGAAAGAGTGGGAGCGTTTTGAGCCTGAAATCCGCTGGCTGACGGGGCCGAACGATCCCACCGTTCCGAAATGGTGCAGGCAATTCAGCGGAGTGAGTGGGGGCACTATTTCTTGCCGTCTCGGCCTGATTTCACTTGAGTTCTTCGACGCCCTTGGAGGCCGCGTCGGACCTGTTGAGATCATCGCCATGTTTGCCTACGACAATGGCCGAATGAGAGACATTCTTGTGGGACTTGGCGGCGGCACTTTTACAAAACGCCGGCTGGAAATGATCTACGACGATCAGAACATCTGGTTGAGCGACATTTGATTTTTCGACACGCCGCACCCCGGCTTGCTGGGGCTATGTGAGGAGGCGAAATCCCGCATGAAACGCATCGGCATCCTGTCGGCGGGCGGCGACACGCCTGCTCTGAACGCCACCATTTACGGGGCGGTACTCCGCGCCAGTCAGCGCCGCGTCGAAGTGTTCGGCTTCATCAAGGGGTTCAGCAGCCTGTTCAACCCGCGCGCCCCGCACGTGCGCCTCAATCCGCTCTTCAGTCCGATCCCCGAACTCGATCCGACGATGGGCGGCACCATCATCGGCGCCTCGCGCGATTACGTCGATGCCGCAGACAAAACGACGCTCGCCGAAGTCGTGGACCGGCTCCAGCGCCTGAAGATCGAAGGACTCATCTGCATCGGCGGCGACGGGACGCTCAGCGGCATGCAGGCGCTGTCCGACTACCTCCCGACCGTGCTCGCCCCCAAGACGATCGACAACGACCTCGGCCTGAATTACCGCCACGAGCCGGACGAGTGGGTGCGCGAGCCGCGCCCCGAACCGCCCGGCTATACCTATTCCCGCGGCCCGGCGCGCGGCCAGTTCGACCTGGGGCAGATGGTGAATTACGTGACGCCGGGGTTCGCCACCGCGGTGTTCGTCTCCGCCTCGGGCGTCGGGCGCATCCGCACCACCGCCGAGAGCCACCGCCGCATCGCCATCATCGAGGTCATGGGCCGGCACTCCGGCTACCTGGCTCTCGGCGCCGCCTACGGCCAGCCCGACATCGTGCTTAGTCCCGAAGTGCCGCTCAATGTCGAGCGCCTCGTCGCGCGCGTCATCGACACCTACGACATGCAAAAGAACGTGGTCATCGTCTGCGGCGAAGGGGTCGTCGATGAACAGGGGCGCGAGCTTGGCGCGGAGACCGCCTCGACCGATCCGGCCGGCAACAAGGTGCTGACGGGCGCTGCCGACGCGCTGCGTCACCTGCTCATCGCGCGCCTGGGGGACAGTTACTTCACCAGCAAGCGGCGCAACGAATCGGCGCGGGCGGCGATCTTTACCCGCAAAGTCGGCCACACTCAGCGCGGCGGGCGGCCCATTTACTTCGACCGCTTCTACGGCGCCCAGCTTGGCGGCCACGCCGCCGACCTCTTGCTGGAAGGGCATGCCAACAGCGTCGCCATCCTGCAATGGAACCGCGAGCGCGGCTTCTACATCGACGGCGTCAACGGCAACGACTTCCGCGACCGCTACGGCCACATCCATGCCCGTCAGGTTCATCCCTCCTTCTACGACCGCGAGCGCCTGGGGCTGTCGCGCACTGCCATCGACTACTTGCTGCCGATCTTCAACAACGCCGTGTCGCTCGACGACCTGGATGTGGTCCGCCAGAGCATGTTTCACCCGGGCAACCTGACCCAGCCGTACCACTCCGTCAACGTCGATGTGAATAAGCGCATCTGCTTTCTGGATTAACCCGCCGATCGTCCCGGAGCGCGAACGGCAGTCGCGCTCGCCCTCGCTGACGGCCGTGCCCTGCTCCGCTCGACGCTTGCCGCAACTTTGGAAGGCCGCGACGGTGCCGCCGAGCAAAAAGGAGGGTCGTCCGCACGGCGGCGACGACGCCAGCAGCCGAATCGGTCTTGCGAAAAAGGACGAAACGTGGTTTTCTTATCACTTCCGGCGACCACCTTTCGAGGCGGCGTCGGAGCGTAGTCAGGACAAGGACGTCCCTCAAGCAGGCAGGTGAACCGCAATGGACCGCGCCGCCATCCGCCACACGCTGATCGAATTGGTCGAAGCCGACACCGGCGAAAAACACACCGATCTCGCCGACGAAATCAACCTCCGCGAAGGCCTGGGCCTCGATTCCGTGGACGTGGTAAGCATCATCTCGCAGATCGAGCGCCGCTTCCACATTCGCATGACGCACCAGGAGTTGGAAACGCTGGCGACCGTCGCCGACGTGCTCAATCTGCTCGAAGTGAAGCTGAACGCGCCGCCCTCGTCTACCGCCGCGGCCTAAAGAGATTCACCACAAAGGCACAAAGAACACAAAGAAACGCGAAATACCGAGAATGCGGAGAAGGAATCATCCTCCTCCGTTTTCCTCTTTTCGCTTTACTTTGTGCCTTTGTGGTGAATCATCATTCGTTCAGGCGGCGAGGCGCGGGAACAGGTCGGAGGTGGGTAGTTTGATGACCGCCGTCAGCGCCCGCACGGCGTCGATCAGGCCGTCGATCGACTCGGGGCGGTGGTTGGCGTTGACCTGGATGCGCAAGACGCCGGCGTGATACGGCACGGCCGGGAACGTCACCGACTGAATGTAGAAACCCTTCTCGAACAGGAACTGCCCGGCGTTGAGCGTATCTTCCTCGTCGCCGGCCAGCACGGACACGATCGGCACCATGCCGCCCTGGACAACGAGATTTTGCCGCCGCAGGCCGTCCGTCAGTCGGCGCATGTTGTCGTGCAAACGGCCGCTGAGTTGTTCGTACTCGTCGGACATGAGGATGTCGCAGACGGTGCAGACGGCGTCGAGGTAGGGCGGCACGACCGGGCCGCCGAAGATGTAGGTGTTCGACTTCATCTTTAGCAGGCGCTTGAACTCGGTCGTGCAGCCGATGAAGCCGCCGGCGCACGAGAAGCCCTTGGACAGCGAGCCGACCACCAACGCGTTATCGTAACCGCCCAGGGCGCTCAGGACGGTGCCGCGCCCCTTCGGACCGACCACAGCGGAAGCGTGGGCGTCATCGACGTAGAGCACGGCCCGGCGCTTCAAGCAGACGTCGTTCAGCGCGGCCAGCGGCGGCAGCTCGCCGCTCATGCTGTACACGCCGTCAATGGCGACGACGGCCACGCGATAATCGCCGGCCTGATCCAGCACCTTGGCCAGGGCGACGGGGTCGCAGTGCGAGAAAGACTCGACGCGGGTGCCATTCGCCTTGGCGATCTTGGCGCCTTCCTGGATCGAATTATGGGCCTGTTCGTCGACGACGAGCAGGTCTTGACGGCCGACGAGTCCGGGAATCGCCCCCATGTTCGCGAGGGTGACCGAGGGGTAAATGAGCGCCGCCTCGATGCCGAGCCACTGGGCCAGCTTCTCCTCGGCGTCGATATTGGCCTGGACGCTGGCGAAGGCGCGCGAGGCGCCGTTGTGGGCGCCCCAGCGCTCGACGCCGCGCACGATGGCGTCCTTCACGCGTTGGTCCTGATCGAGTCCGAGGAAACTGTCGGAGCCGAAATTAACGACCGTTCGCCCCATGACGGTGATTTCACGGTCCGGACCGATGCGTTCGACGACCAGGTCCTTGAGATGGGCGGCGGCCGGGAACAGTTCAGAGAAATGCTCGAAGAAGCGGATCAGGCCGTTATTTCGCATGGCGCCGGCCAACTGCCGCATCGGGGACTGGCTCATACCGGATCATCTCACGAAATTGGGGTCCGTCCCGCTAACGAGCCATCGAGTTGGAGGGTTCATGAAGCGGGGGTATCAAACCACAAACGGGCAAGCCGGGCAAGGCGAACCACCCGCGCCGGAACGTCCGGTCGGACAATCCCATACATCGGGTGGGGAGACCGAGTTGAATCAACAAATCCGTTCGGCCGGCGGGCGGAAGTTGCGGAACGAAGGAAAGCTGGGCTGCCGGTTGAACGACGCCGGACCGATGCACAGCAGCCTCTTGTGTCGGTACGGTCCGCCAGGGTAGAATTACTCCGTCGAGTACACGAGGGTGACGCCATGTCCGAAGACGAGCGCAGCGGTAGTTATTACGAGAACCAGTTCGGCGACCGCATCCGCGCCATCGGGCGCGGCGGGCCGCCTCCTCGCGTGCAGCTCTACAGGCCAAGCACCCCGACGCCTGCTGGCGGCCTCAAAATCGCGGGCGGTGTCGGCGGCTTGATCTTAATTATCCTGATCTTCGGCGGCTTGCGCGCCTGGAGGACGTCGCCCTCTTACTACGTCACACCCGCGCTGCCGATTCTTCCCTTACAGGTGCCACAGCCGAATCCTTGGCTGCTCCCAGACGGCAATGGAAACGAGATATTCGCGCAAGACCCGTTCAACCCCAATCGTCCGTTCCAGATTGTGCCCGGTGGACTGCAGGTCGAGTGGCCGGACGTAGATGAGGCACCGCTCCTCCTCCTACCGGAGAGCATCGGCGACCTGCCCGCCCTTTGTTATTTGCTGCATATGGAAGGGAAGCACACCGAGTTTACCCCGGCACGCTGTGTTTTCGAGCGCCTCGACGAGGCTAGCCGCAAGTTGCTGCGTGAGATCGCCACAGAGCCTGACAATGAACTGGCCCCGGCGAAGCGCGATGAAATGCTGAATGCGCTAAATAATGTGTTCAGTAAGGAAGATTTTTACGACGCCCGATACTTTGAAGGTCTGGACTTGGACGAAGAGTTTTGCAATCGTCTGACCAAATGGACGCAACCCGGCGGGATCAAGAGCTTTTCCGAAGCACGCCTCATTAATCGCACGTTAATGGAAGCAGCGTTACCTCACCAGATCGTTCCGCGCGCGGACCAACCGCTGAAAGGCGCAGCGCAACGCGCGTTCGTGGACAATGCCAGACAGGAATTGAAGTCTTTACGCAAAAAGTACGGCAACGTGAAGCCGTGAGCCTCCGCGGGAAGGACGCTTCGATGCCGCTCTTCGGCGCTCACATGTCCGTCGCCGGAGGTGTCCACAACGCTCTGCTCGACGCCCAAGCTCACAGCTGCGATACCGTTCAGCTCTTCACAAAGAACGCGAACCAGTGGCTGGCCCGCGACCAGAGCGCCGACGAAGTCAACCGCTTTCTCACCACTCTGCGTGAAACACGGCTGCGTTATCCCACGGCGCACACCTCGTACCTCATCAACCTCGCCTCGCCCGATGACGCCCTGTTTCGCCGCTCGGTGGAGGCGCTCATCGTCGAGATGCGGCGGGCGGAGCGACTGGAGCTTTCCTATCTCGTGTTGCACCCCGGCGCCCACGTCAATAGCGGCGAAGAAGCCGGGCTGGCGCGCGTCGCGGCAGCACTGGACGAAGTTCACAAGCGCTGCCCCGGTTTCGGCGTGAAGGTGCTGCTGGAAACGACGGCCGGTCAAGGTAGTTGTCTCGGCCATCGCTTCGAGCATCTGGCGAGTATTGTCCAGCAGGTCGCCGAACCGGAACGGTTGGGCGTCTGCGTGGATACGTGCCACGTGTTCGCCGCCGGTTACGCTCTTTTTCCCGAAGCGGAATATCAGGCGACGTTCCGAGCTTTCGAGGAGATCATCGGTCTGGAGAGACTGCTGCTGTTTCACGTCAATGACAGCCTGAAACCGCTCGGCAGCCGGGTCGATCGCCACGCTCACATCGGCCGCGGCGAATTGGGACTGGAACCGTTTCGCCTGCTCGTGAACGACCCGCGCTTCCGCGACTTGCCGATGATCCTGGAGACGGCGAAAGAAGAAGGCGACGAGAACGACATGGACGCAATCAACCTCGCCACCC
>JBBQPD010000164.1:0-9294 GCA_038331535.1 Gemmatales bacterium
GGCCGCTGACGCAGCCGGTTCGCCGTGTTGCCGGTTTTGAAACCGCGTCATGCGCGCTTGGGCACCTCGGCAACGAGGCGCATCGACGTGGACAGGGTTTCGAGCTGGAAATGCGGCCGCAGCCAGGCGATGGCCTCGTACCAGCCCGGCTTGCCCTTCACCGCCCGGACTTCCACGCGGGCATCGGCGAGCGGGCACTTGGCCTTGGCCTCGTCGCCGGCGTCCTCCGGGTTGGCGATGACGTAGTTGTTGATCCAGTCGTTCAGCCAGCGCTGGCAGTCGCCGACTTCCATGAACGAGCCGATCTTGTCGCGGGCCATCACCTTCAGGTAATGCGCGAAGCGCGACACGCACATGATGTAGTTGAACTTCGCCGACAGCTCGGCGTTCGAGCTGGCCGCCGGGTCGAAGTACTGCTTCGGCTTCTGGCACGACTGCGCGCCCATGAAGACGGCGAAGTCGCGGTTTTTGCTATGCAACAGCGGCAGGAAGCCGAGGTTGGACAACTCGAACTCGCGCCGGTCCGAGATGGCGATTTCGGTCGGGCACTTCATGGCCACGTCGCCGTCGTCGGTCGGGAAGGTGTGGACCGGCAGCCCCTCGACCTTGCCGCCACCCTCGACGCCGCGCGTCCGGGCCATCCAGCCGTACTTCGACACCGCGTCGGTGATGCGCGCCGCATACGCCCAGGCGGCGTTCATCCACAGGTACTTGTCGTGGTCCTTGCCGTCCACGAACTCCTCGAAGTTGAAGGCGTCCACCTTCTTGAACTGCTCGCCGTAGGGCAGCCGGCCGAGAACGTGCGGCAGCGCCAGGGCGACGTAGCGCGAATCCTCTGACTCGCGGAACGATTTCCACGAGGCGTACTCGACGCTGGAGAAAATCTTCGTCAGGTCGCGCGGCGCGGTCAGCTCGGTGAAGCGCTCGAAGTTGAAGAGCTTCGGCGCCGCCCCGGCCACGAACGGCGCGTGCGCCGACGCCGCCACGTTGGAGATCATCTTGAGCAGGCTGATGTCTTCCGGGTGCCGCGTGAACTCGTAGTCGCCGACCAGCATGCCGTAAGGCTCACCGCCGAGCTGGCCGTACTCTTCCTCGTAGACCTTTTTGAACAGTGCGCTCTGGTCGAACTCGACGGCCCGTTCCAGATCCTTGAACAGGTCGCGCTTGCTAACGTTCAGCACGCGAATCTTCAGCGCCTCGCCCGTCTCGCTCTGGTGAACGAGATAGTGCAGGCCGCGCCACGTTCCTTCCAGCTTTTGGAACTCGGAGCTGTGCATGACCTCGTTGAGCTGGCTCGACAGCTTGTTGTCGATGGCGCCGATCCAGAATTTGATCGTGCTCTCGACGTCTTTGCTGACGGCCTGGCCCGGCTTGATAACCTGGCGCAGGAACTCGCTGATGTAGTCCTTGTTGCGTTCGCGCTCGCGGTCGTCCTGCGGTTTGGTGTCCTTCAGCATCTGGTCCAGGAGGGTGGCCTCCTGGGCGGCTGCGGCCGGGGCGGCCGCGGCTTTGGTCGATTCGGCAGCCATGTTACTTCGTCTCCTCCGGCGTGGCCGGTGCGGTCGTCTCGATACCCAGTTGTTTGGCCAGCTCGGCGGCCTTGTCCTTGTTGCCCAGCACTTCCATGAGGTCGTTTTCGAGCTTGTCGTTGCCTTCCATCTTGCCGAGCAGCTCGGTCAACCGTTGCCGCATTTGCAACAGCTCGTTGAGCGGGCCGATCTGTTTGGCGACGTTCGCCGGCTCGAAGTCGTCCATGTGCTTGAAGTTCAGCTCGACGGCGAGCTTCTGGTCCTTGCCGGTGAGACGATCGTCCACCTTCATAGCCAGGCGCGGCTCGGCCTTCTGCAGCACGGTGTTAAAGTTGTCGCGGTCGACCGGCACGAACTTGCGGTCCTTGAGGATCGGCAGCGCGGCTTTCGTCTGGGCTGATAGGTCCGCCATCACGCCGACGACGAACGGCAGTTCGGTCTTCTGCATGGCGCCGTTGGTTTCGACGTCGTAAGTGATTTGGACGCGCGGCCGCCGCACCCGGTCGAGTTTGTGTTGCTGGCTCTCGCTCCCCATGATTTATCTCCCTCGTGTGAAAGAATGATGGTCGAAGGATGACGAACGGGTTCGCCCCTCATCCTGGTTCTGCCGGTAGTGCCAACTCGCGGGACAGTTCGCCCAGCACATTCACGTCGCGGACCAGGGCACGAAGCAGCTGCGGGAACGGCATGGCTCCGAGACTCACGGCCCGGCGAATCAAATACGGAATCGGACTGTGCGGCTCCAGACGTTGTAGCTCCTGGGCGAGCCGGTCCAACTGCTGATACAGTGCATCGCGCGACGCTCCGCGCACGGAGCCGCCGTCAACGGCGCCCACGGCGCCGGCCGCGCTATTCGCCTGCATATCCGTTTTCTCGCCGCCTTCCGGACGGGCGGGACCGGTTTTTTGCAGCACGTACCCTGTAAAGCGCCGGCAGTCCTCCAGCGCCTCGCGCAGCCGTTGCAAGGTCGGCGCGTCCTTGCCGATGCGTTCGTCCAGGGTCTTTGTCAACTGCCCCAGGTCTTCCAGACAGGAGTCGATGGCGGCGGCCTCGGCGGTGATCGCTTCCGGTTTCGTTGCTGCCAGCGCCCGGGCGAACGACTCCGCCAGCGCGACGTGGTCTTTATCCTTGGTATCCTGCGTGCGCATCCAGTCGAGATAGCCGAAGCCGGTGGCACCGTCATGCACGAGAGGAGCGGAACGTACCGCCGTCGGCAGACGCAGCCCCTTGTCCGGGGCGTCGAGCATGTTTTCGACCGGCATCGCCCGGCTATCGAGGTCGCCGTCTTCGATGGCGGGCAGCAGGTAATCCCAGGCGTCGGCGAACATCCGGCGAATCAGCTCCAACCCCGCGGCCAACCCCGCGAACCGGTAGCGCTTGACGAGCGCCTCGGTCAGATAGCCGGCGATGCGCAGGTCTTTGGCCCTGGCGGCGAGCATTTCGCGCGTCAGCTTCTCGATCCCGCTCCAGTCGGCGGATTTAGCTGGCTCTTCCGTGCCCGGAATGTCCGCCGGGTTGAACTCGCGTCGCAGGTCTTCGAGGCGGGGCCGAATCTCGAAGAACACCGACGACGAACCAGCCGGCTCGACGCCGGGCAGGCGAGCGAGCAGGGCGTCGAAATCGAGTGGCAGACCGCTGGGCATGGTCGGATTCATCCCGCGAATGGTGACGGGCTACCGTCGAAGGCGACTCAGGTTTAGACGGATCGAGAGATACTCTATGGCAAGCCGCCGGACAACTCAATGAAAAAAGAGGTAATGGCGCCGCTTGCGGCTTCGCGGCGGTCAGCCGCCGCGAAGCCGCAAGCGGCAATCACGCGCGTCAATCCGCTCCCCGAATCGATTTGTCTTGATCGACGAACGTCGGCGTGTCTACAATTTCAACGTTGTACTTAACGCGGCCAAGCCGCAACGAGTTAGCAACCACACAAAACCAGTCTGGCTGAAAGCTGTTAGCTGATAGCTATTAGCTGTCAGCCAGAACTCGGCTGAACTGCTCCGCAGCTTGCGGAGAAGCTCAGAGATAAGAATCTATATCAAGCGAACCAACGTCGTACTCGGCGGCTCCTCCTAGGGGCCGCGCGGGGAGAATCCGAGAATGTCCGTACCGCCCGAAGAAAATGCCCTCGTCGAACTGTGGCGCCAGGGCGACCAGAACGCGGCCCGCGCCATCGTGGACCGCTATGTCGATCGCCTCGTGACGCTGGCACGTCGCCGCCTCAGTCAGCGATTGGCCAGCCGCGTCGATCCCGAGGATATCGTCCAGTCGGCCTTCCGCAGTTTCTTCGCGCGCGCGAAAGAGGGCCGTTTCGTCTTCGCCGAGCAGGACGATCTGTGCAAGCTGCTGGTCCGAATCACGCTGCACAAGACGCTGCGCCAGGTCGCCTTTCACAAGGCGGCCAAGCGCGACCCGTCGGCCGAGACGGAGCAGGGCGAGCACCACCAGGAGAGCCTGCTGGCCCTGCTCGACGGTGAACCGACGCCGGAGGCCGAGGTCGCGTTCCTCGACCAGCTCGAACATTTCTTCAGCCAGCTGCGGCCGCAGGAACGGCAAATCCTAGAATTGCGAGTCCAGGGGCACAGCAACGACGAGATCGCCCAGAAGCTCGGCATCTACGACCGCAAAATCCGCCGGGTCATCGAGCACGTCCGGGCGGTCGCCGAGAAGGAAGGGCTGATGCCCCCGGCCTTGTCGGATGATGGCGTGGCCAAGTGATCGGATGACACGCTGACCGGACGCTCCTCCGACACGCGAGCGCTCCGGTTTTGTCATTGGTCCTGGGTCATTTGGAGTTACGGCATGTTGACCGCGAACGAAATTCGCCAGCAGTTCATCGACTTCTTCGTCAAGAAACACGGCCATACGTTCGTGCCCTCGAACAGCGTGGTGCCGCACGACGATCCGACGCTGCTGTTCACCAACGCCGGCATGAACCAGTTCAAGGACGTCTTCCTCGGCACCGGCTCGCGCCCCTACAAGCGCGCGGCCAATACCCAGAAGTGCATCCGCGCCGGCGGCAAGCACAACGATCTCGACGACGTCGGCAAGGACACCTATCACCACACCTTCTTCGAGATGCTCGGCAACTGGAGCTTCGGCGATTACTTCAAGAAGGAGGCGATCCGCTGGGCGTGGGAGCTATTGACCGACGTTTGGAAACTCGACAAGACGAGACTACACGCGACCGTCTTCGAGGGCGACGCGGAGCAGGGTTTGGCGGCGGACGACGAGGCGGCGGCGCTGTGGCGCTCCGAGACCGACATCGACCCGGCGAACATCCATCTCGGCAACAAGAAGGACAACTTCTGGGAGATGGGCGAGACGGGACCGTGCGGACCCTGCACCGAAATCCACATCGACCGCACGCCGAACAAGACCGGCGGCAAGCTGGTCAACGCCGGCACGCCGGACGCGATCGAAATCTGGAACCTCGTGTTCATCCAGTTCAACCGCGGCGCCGACAAGAAGCTGACGCCGCTGCCGGCGCAGCACGTCGATACCGGCATGGGCTTCGAGCGCGTCACCTCGGTGTTGCAGGGCAAGGCGAGCAACTACGATACGGACGTGTTCACGCCGATTTTCGCGGCAATTCAGAGTGTGACCGGCGGCCCGGCGTATACCGGCGTTCTCGCCGATTTGAAGGACACGGCGTATCGCGTCATCGGCGACCACATCCGCACGCTGACATTTGCGCTGACCGACGGCGCGGCGCCCGGCAACGAAGGGCGAAACTACGTGCTGCGCCGCATCCTGCGCCGCGCGGAGCGCTACGGCCGGCAGATATTCGGCACGACAAAGCCATTTTTGTGCGATCTTGTGCCGGCGGTGGTCGAGACGATGGGCGCGTCGTTCCCTGAATTGAAGAAGAACCCCGGCCGCGTCGCGGACCTCATCCGTGAGGATGAAGAGAGTTTCATTCGCACATTGGATCGGGGCATTAAACTGTTCCAGGCCGCGGCGGCACGGACGCGCGCCGCGGGCAGTAACACGATCAACGGCAGAGACGCGTTCAAGCTACACGACACCTACGGTCTTTACATCGACATCACAGAACAAATGGCGGACGAGGTTGGCCTCAAGGTCGATCGCGCCGGATACGAGAAGGAGATGAAGGAGGCGAAGGACAAGGCCCGTGGCGGCCGCAAAAAGTTCGTCATTAGTGCGGTCAACGGTGAGTTGCCGAAAACAGACGACTCGCCAAAGTATTCCGAGCTTTTCGAGCTTGCGGAGACGCTCGCTTGGGTCAAGGGCAGCGCGATCGAGAAGCGCGGCCGTCTCAATCAAGACGAGGAGGCTGCCCTTCTCCTAGACCGCACCTGTTTCTATGCCGAGCAAGGCGGACAGGTTGGCGATACTGGCGGAATCTATACTCCGACAGGAGTATTCATGGTCGAAGACACACAAAAACTTGGCGATTCCATACTCCACTTCGGTTATGTCGAGAAAGGGTATATCGAGCCTGGTCAACCGGCGGATGTACAGGTCGATATTGAGCGCATAGACACCACGCGCAACCACACGGCGACGCACCTCCTCAACTGGGCGCTGCGCAAGGTCCTGGGCGATCACATCGAGCAAAAAGGCTCCTATGTCGATGCCGAAAAGACGCGTTTCGACTTTGCCCATGACAAGCCGTTGTCAGCAGAAGAAATCGCCGAGGTCGAGCGCCTCGTCAACGAACAGATTTACGCCGACCTGCCGGTGACGCCGACCATCATGCCTCTGTCGGAAGCGAAGAAGATCGCCGGCGTTCGGGCCGTCTTCGGCGAGAAGTATCCCGATCCGGTGCGCGTGCTGATGATCGGCGCCGAGAAGCCGGAAGAGGCGACGGCGGAGCAGTCGGTCGAGTTCTGCGGCGGCACGCATCTGAACCACACCGGGCAGGCGGGTTTCTTCAAGATCGTCGGCCAGGAGTTGGTCGGCAAGGGTGTGCGCCGCGTCACCGCCGTCACCGGCCGCGAGGCGGTCGCGACGGTGCAGCGGATGTCGGCGCTGCTGGACAACCTCTCCGCGCGCTTCAACTGCAAGCCAGACGAGGTGCCCGCCCGCATCGAGTCGATGCAGGAAGAGTTGAAGAAGCTCCAGGCTCAGCTACGCAAAGGCGCGGCCGGCGACGCCGCCAGCGCCGCCGACAAGCTGCTGGCCGAGGCGCAGGATTTCGGCGGCGTGAAGCTGATCGTCGGCGAGATGCCGCCGGCGCCGACGGAGCAGATGCGCACGCAGATGGACCGCCTGCGTCAGAAAGCAAAGAGTTGCGTCGCGGTCCTCGGCTGGGTCGAAGACGGCAAGGTCGGTCTGATGGCGGCCGTGACCGAAGATGCGATCAAGAAGGGATTGGAAGCGGGCAAGCTGGTCGGCGAAGTCGCGAAGGTCGTCGGCGGCAAGGGTGGCGGCCGCAAGGACATGGCCCAGGCCGGCGGCACCGACCCGTCCAAACTGCCGGAGGCGCTGGCCCTCGCGAAAAAGCTGGCCGCGGAAAAACTCGGCGCGTGAGCCCGCCGCGCCAGCAAGGGAATCATCTCTTGCTGGCGCGGCGGGCTAACTATCTCGGCGGGGCAGGGAGGAACACAGGTTGCCCTAGCTGCACCTGCGCCGCCTGGTTCGGCGTCGGATCGAACATCGGATTGCCGAGGAACACCTGCCCCGGCGAAGGTGCCGCAGCGCCAGGCCACGTGGGCGGCGCTGGGTTACTGGTCGTCTTCGCCGCCGGCCGGGTGATTTCCGGCAAGAAGCCGAGCGGAGCGGCTGGTTGTTCGTCACCCGCCTGACCGCGATAGATGGCCTTCGGCGAATCGGCGTAGGGCGGCGCTGTCTGGCGCACCACCACACGTCCTTCCGTCGGGCCGCGGTTGCTCGCCAGGATTTCTTGCGGCTGCTTCTTCGTGGCGATCAGATGGTCGCGCCACGCCTTTTCCAGCTCTTCCACGTTGTTGTAACGGTAATGCGCTTTCGTCGCGCCATCCCAGTCGCCGCGCATGCCCTGGGCGACGAACGCCAGGAATTGCGACCGGCTGCTCTGGCCGACGAGGAAGTTCGTCACCGAGAATCCCTCGGCGTACAGCACCATCACGTCGCGCGGATACTGCGTCAGGCTGAACAGTCGGCGCAGCGGAATGGCGCGGCCGGGCGTGTTCAGGATTTGCCGGACGAGCTGATCGTGACGGTTGCGCTCCTGGTCGTCTTCGGACAGCACGGACCCGCCCTCGTCGGCCCAGCGCGGCACCGGCGTCCGAAAATAATGAGCGAAGACGGTGTGCGTGACCTCGTGCGGCAACACGCTCTGGAGGAGCCGGTCGAGCGGCCCCTCGATATTCATCTCCTGACTGAGAATCTGCCCGCGGTCGAAGGCGAACGAGGTGGCGCCGCCGGCCCCGCTCATGGTGATGGTGACGTGCAGCGGGCACGGCTCCTGCCAGGGCGGCATCTCCTGGCCGATCCACTGAATCGCCTTCTCGCGGCGGTAATGCTCGGCGTACTGACCGATCTGCTGGGCGATCTGCGGCGTGGGCGCTTCCACGACAAAGTTCGGCGTGCGGAAGGAAGCGCCCAGCGAGGCCAGGGCGGCTATCAGCACGTATAGGATCGACGGGCGCGCAGCCATGCCACAGCCTCCTCGACGAGTGTCCCGAGTTCCGACGACGGGAGATCCTTCACGCGGCGACGTGTCCGCTGAAACTCTAACAGCAAAACATGAGCCGAGTCGTGAGCCGTCGAGATGTTTTCATGGAAGCGCTAGCGCAATCGACCGTGCGGGCGGGGGTTAAGATCTGTGCCGAGAAATCGGCGCGCGGCAGGCGGCACTTTGGACTTGTAAAAACTACCAGAGGGCAAGCAGTCCGGCAGGGAAGAAATGACACGATCGATCGCGCGCGGCGGTGGGCTGGGCGCTTCACTGCGAATGCAGATGCTCCTTCAAGATGCAACGGTCCATGACGACGACCAAACCCGCCGCCCGCGCCTGCGCCGCCGCGGCGTTGTGAACGACGCCTTCCTGCATCCATACCGCCTGCGCACCCACCGCAATCGCCGCGTCCACGATTTCCGGCACCGCTTCCGGCTTGCGAAAGATATCTACCAGATCGATTTTGTCCGGTATGTCGCGCAGGCTGGCGTAGGACTTTTCACCCAGCACCTCCATCAGCGCCGGGTTGACCGGGATGATGCGGTAGCCGTGCTGTTGGAGGTAGGCGGCGACGTGGTAACTGGCGCGCTCCGGTTTGTCCGAGAGGCCGACGACGGCGATCGTGCGGACACAGTGCAGGAGAGTACGGATCTCGTGCGGCGTGGCGTTACCCGCCGGCAGTTCGCAAAAATCGGCCATCGGCGTGGTCCTCAATCGCCAGCAGCACAGCGTGGTGGCGCGGCTACTCCAAACTCTCGTTTTGCGGCACCGGCAGCAGGCGCGGCCGCGGCACGACGACGCCGACGACGCTGCCGTGTCGCTGGGCGAGCTGCGCGAAGTTCAGCCGTAAAAAACCGTGCAGCGAGCGGTCGGCGCCGTTGGACAGGTACGTCTTGGCCAGCTGCGCCATGTGCTCGTCGTACCGCTTTTTACTGTGCGAGTGCAGGTCGTAGCGGCCGTCATGGCGGCGCAGGTCGCCCTCAAACTCGGGGCTGATGTGGTACAGCTCGTGGAACAGCGTCACCAGCTTCTCGTCGAAGCCCTGACACTGGAATCGCGGCAGGCAGCATGCCAGCAGGTAGAGCATCTCCTGCCCCGCCACGGTGTAGCGCTGAACGCGGTAGGCCACGCCGCCGCGCCGCC
>JBBQPD010000165.1:0-9229 GCA_038331535.1 Gemmatales bacterium
CGGGGCGGTGGGCGGTGGGTATTATACAGGCGATTGCAAAATTGCTGCGCTAACGTGGCTTTTACAAAACCTGTTCTGGCGGGGCCCGGGGGGGACGCGGGGGCCACGCCTGAACAGGTTTTGAAACCATTTCTAAGCCGCGAGCGGCCATTCGATCAGCCTGCCACCGCCTCCGCGCGCAGACAACGCGCAATCTGCCGTACCGCCTGCCGCAAACGCTGTTCGTTCTCGACCAGTGCCAGCCGCAGATAACCTTCGCCCGCGTCGCCGAAACCGCGGCCGGGACTCACCGCCACCTCGGCCTCTTCCAACAGCTTCATCGCGAAGTCGATCGAGCCCATCCGGTCGCGCCATTCCTTCGGATACTTGGCCCAGACGAACATGCTCGCTTTCGGCGGCGTCACGTCCCAGCCGATGCGCTGCAAGGCGTCCACCAGCACGTCGCGGCGTTTCTGGTACTCCAGCGCCTGCCGGTCTACCAGCTCGTCGCCGTGGCGCAGGGCGATGATGCCCGCGATCTGAATCGGCTGGAAAATGCCGTAGTCGTAATAGCCCTTGATCGTGGCCAGGGCGCGCACCATCTCGGCGTTGCCGGCGCAGAAGCCGAGCCGCCAGCCGGCCATGTTGTAGCCCTTGCTCATGGTCGTCGTCTCGACGCCGACCTCCTTCGCCCCCGGCACGCTCAGGAAGCTCGGCGCCTGGTAGCCGTCGTAGCAGACGTCGCCGTAGGCGAAATCGTGGATGACCATGAACCCGAAACGCCGCGCCAGCTTCACCACTTCCACGAAGAAGTCGCGCTCGATGACGGTCGTGCTGGGGTTGTGCGGGTAATTGAGGATCAGCACCTTCGGCTTCGGGTACAGGTGTTCGCAGACGTTGGCCACGTCGGACAAAAAGCGGTCCGGCTGCGTGCAGTCGAAGCTGATGACGTTGCCCGACGCGAGAGCGACGGCGTAGACGTGGATGGGGAACGACGGCGCCGGCACGATGGCGGTGTCGCCGGGACCGAGCAGGGCCAGACACATGTGGCTGAAGACTTCCTTCGAGCCGAGGCCGGCGATGATCTCGGTGTCGGGGTCGAGGGACGCGCCATGGCGGCGGGCGTAGCGCAGCGCCACCTCGCGCCGGAGATTGTGCAGGCCGTTGCTGACGGAGTAGCGGTGGTTGCGCTCGTCGTGAGCGGCCTCGCACAACTTGTCGATCACCTGCGGGTCGGGCACGACGCTGGGGTTGCCCATGCCGAGGTCGATGACGTCGATGCCGGCCCGGCGTTTGGCGTATTTGACGGCATTGATCTTGCCAAAGAGGTACGGCGGCAGACGCTTGACGCGGTCGGCGACGTTGATTTGAAACGGCAACTGGATGGTGTTCGGTTCGCCTTGCATGATGAACGTCGGCCCACGGAGAACGGATGGTGCGGGCCTCGGCGGACCGCTAGACTATAGAGGATAGCAGCAATCTCCGGCTGTGTCAGCGCCGTGCCGATCCTGGAAGGACATGCCCGCATGGTTCTATTCGCCATCACCGATGCCTGGGACGTTGCCGGACTTGTCCTTACTGTGGTAGGATTCGTCTTGACCTTGTTGTCTTTGTGGTACGCGATTGTTCAGGTCCGTAAGACAGCATCAGCCGCCGAAGCGGCGCGGTCGGCGGCGGAAGCGACCTTGATCGAAAGTCGCCGTACCTTCCAGCGTTACGAGTTAGCCCAGGTTCTCCGCTACATGAACGAGGCTCGGCTGCATGTCGAGGCGAGAGATTGGCCCCGAGCCGCTATCCGCCTATCGGACTTGGGCGACCGGGCGGCGCAACTGGCGAATCTCTCCCCCGAATGGCCACAACTCGCACACGAGCTCAGGCGCTGGGCGGACGACTTTTCGCGGTTTGTGCCGGGGGCTACTCCCAAATACCCCACGCGAAAATGGAAGGAACTGTTGCAGCGATTACAAGTGATTCTGGATGTCTCTCACGGCCCGTTCACGACGTAGGAGTCTATCGATGAGTAGCAGCAATAATCCGAGGTTTTCCGAAGAAAAGCTACGCGAACTCGTCGAGGGTCTGTGGAAAAAGACGCGGGCCCGAGAAGTCAACTGGAAGCGTGTGGTGGAGACAACGACTCTCCCTGCCCGCCCGGGCTGCGTGGTCGAGTTGCCACAGTCTAAAGTCATCGTGGAGTTCTTTTCTCCGCCCACCCAAGCCGATTTCATCCGCGTCCAGTTTGCCCGGAAGGACGGAGGCGTCGTGGCCGAGTGGTTGGCCGAAGAGGAGACGCCGGACTGGGAATTGGCCTTGTCGCTCTTCAAGGAGGCAACTCGTTCTGTGACGCGCTGGGATGAAATCCTTCAGGATGTCGAGATGGCGGTCGAATCCGCTGGCGTAATCGGGGAAGATTTCTGACCGCGTCCCGAGCCGGACGGTTCGTTCAGAGGTACGAACGCCATCGGCCCGTCGCGTCGGGGAATCTCCCCAGCGCGGCGGGCCGGTGTTGGTGGCCGCTCTTGAATTCGTCCTATGCCGGCAGCCCGATGGCGCGCGCAATGCGGCCGAACAATCCGACAGGGGAGGCGGCGGCCGCGGCTTTTTCGGCCTTCTTGACGCCGTGGCTCAGCAGCAGGTTCACGACCTGGTCGAGGTCTTTCACCACCCGCGAGCGCGGCGACGCGACCTTCAGCGGTTTACCGCTGTTCAGGGCCGCGTTCACGGTCGCGAAATCGTTGCCCACCGTCAGCAGCTTCTTCACCTGCAACAGGCCTTCCAACCGGTCCAGGCTGTACTCCTCGGCCTTGTAGTTGTAGCGGTTGACTACCAGGTGAATCGGCCGGCCGTCCGCCGGCGTCTCCGACAAGTTCGTCCGGCCCAGCATGTCCAGAACCAGCCGCAGCGAGCGTAACGACGGCAGCGTCTGCTCCGCGACCAGCACCACCTGGTCGGCCGCGGCCAGCGTCTGCACGTACACCTCGTCGTTTGTGCAGGGCACGTCCAGGATGAGGATGTTGCACAGGCGGCGGAGATAATCGAGCAGCCGGTTCACGTCCAGCGGCGACACCTCCAGCGGCATGATCTGGCGGTGCGGCCCGGAGAGAATGTCGAAGTTCGGCTCGATGCTGGTCAGCGCCTGTTGAACGACGTGCAGATCGAGTTTTACGCTGTTGGCGAGTAGATCGTGAATGACGTACTTCGGTTCGACGTTCAAATAGGTCGCCAGCATGCCCTTCTGAAACGCCAACTCGGCGAGGACGGTGTGTTGCTTGATCTTGCTATAGACCTGGTAGGCGATGTTCAGCGCGAGCGTGGTAGCGCCGCAGCCGCCGGTGACGCCGGAGACGGCGATCATCTTGGCGTTGGGCGTGTCGAAGCCGTAGTTTTGGCCGATGGCTTCCAGAGCCAGGCGCAGGTCTTCCTCGTCCAGCGGCGTCGGCACGACCTGGGTGGCGCCGGCCCGATTGGCCAGCAACAGCAAGCTGAACGAACGCCCGTCGCAACCGTCCACCAGGGCGAGGATCGGCCAGTCGGCGAACGTGCGGCGGAGTCGTTGCAGGTCTTCGAGGGCGTCGATGCTGTTCAAATGAAAGATGATCAGTCGCGCCTCGTCCTGCGTCCAGCGACAGTTGTCGATAACGTCGCCCGTTCGTGAGAACTCCCCTTCGGAAACCGCCGGGTGGTTGTGCAGCACCTGTCGCAGCGTGGGTAACAACGATTCGCTGCAATTGACCAGAATGGTCTTCAACGGATACATGGAGGGTTCCGCTCCGAGTTGGGGAGTGCTTCGGCCGGGGACGATTGTGCCGAGGAACCCTAGCACGCGCCGCGCCAAAAGACAAATTGAGCGCGAAACGTGGGCAAGCAGGGCGAGCAGCGGTGAGAATTAAGCATCGAGGTTGACAGGCGCCCCCTGTCACGGTACATCCGGCCGCCGCGAGGGGTGTGTGGTCGCCCAAGAAGAGGAGTCCCTCATGCGCGTGACGTGGAAATTGGTTCTGCTCGTCCTGGTTGGGGCGTCGTGTCCTTTGACGGCTCGGGCCGGCTGGGGAGTCGGCGTGACCATCGGTGGGCCATACTATCGGCCCTATTACGGATATCACCCGTACTACTACCGGCCGTATCCCTATTACGTCGTCCCGCCGCCCATTGTGATTGAATCCCCGCCGGTGATCCGGATGGTGCCTTCGTACGCGCCGCCAGAGTACGCGCCGCCAGTTCCTGCCGTTTCGGGCGAGACCGCGCCGCCGCCGGCGCTACCGATTGCGGTTACGGACGGCGGTGAAGTGGGGCAGCAGCTGGCGCAGCTGAACGCCGCCGATCCGCAGACGCGGGCTAACGCCGCCGTGCAGCTGGGCAGAATGAAAGCGCGACGGGCGATTGATCCGCTGATTCGCGTCCTCGGCAGCGATTCCAGTCCACAAGTGCGTGAGGCCGCGGCCCGCGCGCTGGGACTGATCGGCGCTCCCGGCGGCCTGGCCGCCCTGCAGCGCGCCGCCCAGTCCGACGACGACCGCGAAGTGCGCCACAGCGCCCAGTTTGCCGCCGAGGGCATCCGGGTCGGCTTGCGCGGACAATAGCCATCCTGTTTACGTTTCGCGCGGATGTGATCCGCGCGAAACGTAAACACGAGCCAGGTCAATGCCCTTCTTGCACGGCGTTGCGATTCCACGTCGGCACTTCCACCACCACATCGCGCGTACCGTTCGGCACACACTGACAGCCGAGCCGCGATTCCGTCGTCAGGCCGCGCGCCTCTTCGAGTTGGTCCAGTTCGTCGTCGTTCGCCTCGTTGCACGTCTCCAACCCCTCGCGCACGATGACGTGACAGGTAGAGCAGGCGCACACCCCGCCGCAGGCGTGATCGAGCGGGACACCGGCGGCGCCTGCCAGATCGAGGATGCTGCCCGGTTCTCCGGTGCGTCCGTAAGGCAGCTTCTCCGGGTCCACCTCCATCGTCGTGTTCATCGGCAGAAACGTAATGCGGTATTTCTTTTTCGGCGGCTGGAAGTCCGCTGGCGTGATGTAAGGGTTATGTCCGGCCATCAACTCGATCCCTGGTAAAACGAGGCGTAAGACCACGCCTCTACACTCAAGTTAGCGATACGCGCCAGGCGGTACAACGTAACCGCGTCTTCGTGTTCACTTGTCTTCCGCCTTAATCTGTGTTCATCTGTGTTCATCTGTGGCTCATTTCGGAGAACCGGACGATGCAGATCGGGGTCGCGCGCACGCGCCTGTCGCCGCCGTGGGGAGTGGAGCTGTCGGGCTGGGGCTACTATCTTGGGCGCACCTGGCAGCGCGTTCGCGATCACACCGCCGCGACGGCGCTGGTGCTCGACGACGGCGACTGCGCCGCCGTGCTGATCGCGGTCGATCTCATGTACGCCGATGCCGCCTTCACGCGTGCGGTGCGCAAACAGGTCGCCGCTCACACAAGCATCCGGCCGGACGCGGTCTGCGTTGGCTGCTCGCACAGCCATAATACGCCGACGGCCGCCATGATCCGCGGCGCCGGCGAGGTCAATGTGGAGTACGTCGCCTGGGCGGCCCGGCAGGCAGCGACGGCGGCGATCCAGGCGTTTCGGCAACGGCGACCAGCTCGGCTCAGCGCGGGCAAGTCCGAGGTGTCCGGCTGGGCGTTCAACCGCACTCGACCCAACGGGCCGCTGGACACGCGGCTGAGCGTCTGGCGCGCCGACGATGCCGACGGCCAATCGTTCGCCGCGGTCGTCAACTATCAGGCCCATCCGACGGTTATGATGGAGTTAGGTGCCGCCGACCTGAGCCGCGATTGGCCGGGCCAGGTCACCGATCTG
The DNA here is from genome assembly GCA_038331535.1 of Gemmatales bacterium. Taxonomy (GTDB): domain Bacteria; phylum Planctomycetota; class Planctomycetia; order Gemmatales; family Gemmataceae; genus JBBQPD01. The sequence continues at coordinate 5,796 of JBBQPD010000165.1, forward strand.
CTGGAAGCGACACACCCCGGCTTGACGGCGCTGTTCTTCCAGGGTTCCTGCGGCGACGTGAACTTCGAGGCGCACTGGAACGCCGTCGAGCGCTGCCGTGAACCAGGCCGTGCCGTCGCCGGATATGCCTTGCAAGCGCTGGCATCGGCGCGTCCCGTTTCGGGTGAGCGCGTGGCCGTGGCAACGCTTCCGGTAACCTTGCCGACGCGCCGCTGGACGCGCGACGAGCTTGGGAAGGACCGGGACGAGGCGGAATATCGGCTGCGTACTGGGGACACGACCGGCTGGCTCGATGGCTTCGCCCGCGTGATCGTCAATCAGCCGGCCCGGTTGCCGGAGCGCTACGGCGGCGACGTGGCCGAAGCCGTGCGCGCCGTCTGTCGCTTCGGCGTCGAGTGGACCGACGCGGCGCTCAAAGACCTCGACACGCGCGCCGAGACGCTGACGACGGAAGTACAGGCGATCCGCGCCGGCGACGCCTGGCTGGCGGCAAACGGCTCGGAGCTGTTCACGACGCTGGCCCTCGACCTGCGCCGCTGCTTCGCCCACGACGACCTGATGATCGCCGGCTACGCGAACGACTCGATCGGCTATGTGCCCGACGCTCACGACGTGGAGAAACGCAGTTACGCGGCGAATCAGTCGCCGAAGTTCAAGAACCAGTTCCCGTTCACCGCAGCGTCGGGGCCGGCTCTGGTGCAAGGGATGCTCGACGCGCTGAGCGCGACCGAATAATTTGCCGCTTGCGGCTTAGCGGACGCGCGAAACCGCCAGCGCCCACAAGGGAGCCAGAATGTCCGATCAACAAGTCCAACTCCAGACCGTCGCCGCGAAGCTCGGCATCGGCAAGTACAAACGCCACGTCCTGCTTTGCACCGGCCCGACCTGCTGCGCGCCGGAAGAAGGGATGAAGGCGTGGGACGAGCTGAAGCAGCAGCTCAAGGACCACAACCTGCTCGGCGGCGACAACGCCTGCTATCGTAGCAAGGTCGGCTGTCTGCGCATCTGCTGTCACGGTCCGACGATGGTGGTCTATCCAGAGGGGACGTGGTATCACGGCATGACGGCGGACAAGATCCCGCACTTCGTCCAGCAGCACTTGATCGAGGGCCGCGAGGTGACGGAGTGGGTCTTCGCTCATAATCCGATCGGCGCGGACGAATAGGCGCAGTTCGTGGAACAACGCAGCTATCTCCAACCCTCCTCGATCCGCTATGATATGCGCACCCACTATTTCCGAGACGCCGGGACGGAGTCATGCCCCAATTGTTGCGCTGCGTCAACGGCCACGAGTGGGGAGCGCCCACCGACGCGGGCAGCGTTGCCGCTATCTGTCCGGTGTGCGGCGCGGCTGAACAGTCCGCCGTATCGTCGGTGGGAGGCCGGACCGTCTCGGATCACACGCCGCCTTTCTTCTCGCCAACACACTCCTCCTTCGGCCGAAACGAGCGCGCCCCCATCGTCGCCGGCTATGAGATCCTCGAAGAGATCGGCCACGGCGGTATGGGCGTCGTCTACCGCGCGCGGCAGGTCGAGCGCGACCGCATCGTCGCGCTCAAGGTGATTCGCCACGAGCGCCTGACGAACCCCGACGTGCTCAACCGCTTTCGCCGTGAGGCCCAGGCCGCCGCCCGCCTGTCGCATCCGAACATCGTCAGCGTTTACGAGGCCGATCAGCACGGCGACACGCACTACCTGGCGATGGAGTACGTCCCCGGCGCCACCTTGCAAGATTTGGTCGATCGCAACGGCCCGCTGCCGATCGCGCAGGCCTGCGACTTTGTCCGCCAGACCGCCCTCGGCTTGCAGCACGCCGCCGAGCAAGCACTCGTCCACCGCGACGTGAAGCCGGCGAATCTCATGGTCGTCGTGGCGGGGACGCCGGGCCAGTCGGCGGTGACGCGCCCGCTCGTGAAGATCCTCGACATGGGCGTGGCCCGGCTGTACCAGCTGGCCCACTTGCCCGAGGAGTCGCTGACGACATTGACGCGCGACGGATCGGTCATCGGCACTCCGGATTACATCGCCCCCGAGCAACTCGAAGACCCGCACGGGGCCGACATCCGGGCCGATTTGTACTCGCTCGGTTGCACTTTTTACTTCCTGCTGACGGGCAAGGTGCCGTTCCCCGGCGGTACGCTGATTCAGAAGTTGGATCGCCAGCGGCAAGAGACGCCGCCGTCCGTCGAACAGCTGCGGGGCGAGGTGCCGCCAGCCGTCGCCGCCGTCGTGCGCCGGCTGATGGCGAAGAACCCCGCCGACCGCTACCGCACGCCGGGCGACCTCGCCGCCGTGCTGGAACACCTGGCCCAGACAGGACAGTTGCCGGGCGGCCACCAGCCGGCGCCGCTGCGCGAAGAAAAGGCGTTCGCCGGCCACAGCGGGCCGGTGGCGGCTGTCGCCTTTTCGGCGGACGGCAAGAAGGTCATCAGCGCCGCGTCGGATCGCACTATTCGCGTCTGGGACTCGACAGGCGGCAAGCAACTGCATCGTTACGGCGAGACGGCGCCTGAGCCGGCCTGTCTCGCGATGGTGCCGGCGACGGGTCACGTTCTCGCAGGCCACGGTATCGGCGTGCGGCTGTGGGAAATGGCGACCGGCCGCGAATTGCTGCGCCTGACCGGCCATAGCGACACGGTGCGCGGCGTGGCAGTGACGCGCGACGGCCGCTTCGCCCTCAGCGGCGGCGACGATCGCACGCCGCGCATCTGGGACCTGACCAACGGCCGCGAAGCTCAGCGCCTGGCCGGCCACAAGGGCCGCGTCACCGGCGTGGCGCTGTCGGCCGACGGCCGGCTGGCGGCGACCGGCGACCGCGACCAGTCGCTGCGGCTCTGGGACGCGCTGACCGGCCGCGAACTGCGCTCGTTCGCGGTGCCGAAGGGAGCGGTGCTGGCCGTGGCCCTGACGCCGGACGCCCGCGCGGTGTTGTCGGCCCACTTCGACACGACACTGCGTTTGTGGGATCGCGACACCGGCCGCGAGCTGCGTCGCTTCATGGGCCACAAGCAAATGGTAGCGTGCCTGGCGGTGTCGCCGGACGGGGCGCGCTTCGCCTCCGGCAGCCACGACGGCACGGTGCGCGTCTGGGATCCGGTGAGCGGAGCGGAGTTGTGTTGCTGCCAGGGGCACACCGGCGCGGTGCTGGCCGTGGCGTTCTCGACGGACGGCAAGCGCCTGGTATCGGGTGGTGCAGACAGAGCGGTGCGGTTGTGGTTGATGCCGGAGTGAGGGCGTCGGCGCTTTCGCGAAACTTCAACAATTCCGGAGAGGTCGATGATTCGCGGCGTTTACACGATGTTTTACAATTCGGAGCCGGAGGGACTACGCGCTTTCCTGCGCGACAAGGTCGGCTTTCCTGCCACCGACGTGGGCGGCGGCTGGCTGATCTTCGACCTCCTTGAGGCCCGTGGTGTTCGCGTCTCACCTGTTGG
>JBBQPD010000166.1:0-9200 GCA_038331535.1 Gemmatales bacterium
TGTCGCTGGTCGTCAACCAGACGGCCGACATTCAGGAGCAGATCGCCGACCTGCTGTCCGCCCTGCGGCGGCTCCAGGACCAGGAGGTCGCCGTCGAGGTGAAGTTCATCAGCATTGCCGACGACTTCTACGAACGCATCGGCGTGAACTTCAGCGCCAACATCCTCACCGGCAACCAGAAGTTCGAGCCGCAGTTGAACGCGGGCGTCTTCCAGCCGGCGGGCTTCATCAATGGCTTCCGGCCGAACAACTTCCTCTCGGGAGCCACGGCGGCCGGCACGCTGACCTCCGACCTGGGTATCCCGCTGACGAACAACACGTTCTTCAACACGATCCCGCAGTTTGGCGGCTATCCCGGCCTCGGCATCGGCGGCCTGACGACGGGCCTGGCGTTCCTCAGCGACATCCAGGTCTTCCTGTTCCTGGAGGCTGTGCAAGGCGACATCCGCACGCACATCACCCAGGCGCCGAAGCTGACGCTGTTCAACGGCCAGACGGCGACGCTGAGCGTGAACACGACACAGTACTTCTTGACGGCCGTGACGGTGACGCCGCTGACCAACGGCAACATCGCCTTCGTCCCGCAGAACATCCCGCAACAGGTCGGCGTCAACCTCACGGTGCAGGCGGTCATCACGGCCGACCGCCGCTACGTCCGCCTGTCGCTGAACCCGACGCTGACCAACATCGCGCCGGGACCGATCCAGCAGATTCCGGTCGTCGTGCCGATCTTCCCGACCGCGGTCATTGACGGCGTCTCGCCGAACCCGGTCACGTTCACCCAGTTCATTCAGCAACCGACTTTCCAGACGGTGACCGTCGCGACGACGGTGTCGGTGCCGGACGGCGGCACGGTGCTGCTGGGCGGTCTGAAGCGGCTCAGCGAGCAGCGGGTCGAGCAAGGCCCGCCGATCGTCAGCAAGATTCCGATCCTCAACCGCCTCTTCAAGAACGTCGGCTTCGGCCGCGAGACCGAGAGCCTGATGATGATGGTGACGCCGCGCATCATCATTCAGGAAGAGGAAGAAGAACGGTCCACCGGCTACCGTCCGCCGCCGCAAACCGGCGTGCAGTAGTCAATCGTTCGAGAACTGTTTAAGGGGGCGGCTTCCTTTCGGGGAAGCCGCCCCCTCGCATTTGGTAGGTGTTTAGTTTCATATCTCTGAGCTTCTCCGCAAGATGCGGAGAAGTTCAGCCGAGGTCTGGCTGACAGCTCATAGCTATCAGCTAACAGCTTTCAGCCAGACTGGTTTTGTGTGGTTGCTAACTCGTTGCGGCTTGGCCGCGTTAAGTAGGAAGCAGACACAATTTAATTGGAGAACTTGCCCACACGATCCGTCCGCGTAAGCTGCCGGTTACGGCATCTGCAACCAAACCTCTCCGAAAAGGGCACCCATGAGATCGGCCAATCGCCAGCGTATTCACCTCACGCTGCTCCTCGCCGGGTTCTTGTTCACCTCAAATTTCGTGTCGGCAGATAACCCCCTCGCCTCGAAAAAGATCACTGCCGCCTTGCAGCCGTTCGTTGACAGCCATTCGCTGGCCGGCGCGGTCGCGCTCGTGGCGGACAAGGACAAGGTGTTGAGCCTCGACGCCGTCGGTTTCGCCGACGTGGCCGCCAAGAAGCCGATGAAGCCCAACGCGCTGTTCTGGATCGCCTCGCAATCCAAGCCGATCACCGCCGCCGCGCTGATGATGCTCGTGGACGAAGGCAAGGTGAAACTCGACGACCCGGTGGAGAAGTATCTGCCGGAGTTCAAAGATCTCATGCTCCAGGTCAAGGAAGAACGGCGCAAGCCGAATCATCCGATCACCGTCCGCGATTCGTAACCGTTTACTTCGTGCGCGGCTCCTTAATGCTACACAACGAGAGTAACATCATGCGACCACCAACCCTCTTCCGATTCGCGCTGCTGCTTGCCGTCTTCACGGCCCCGGTCTGCGGCGCCGATTTCGACGAGAAGAAACTCGCACTCCTCCGTCCTCGGCTGGAGCGTTTTGTCGAGGACAACCAGATCGCCGGGGCCGTCGCCGTCGTCGGCAACGCAAAAGGTGTCGTCAGTTTGGAAGCGGTCGGCAGCCTGCGCCTCGACCCGAAGGAACCGATGACGAAAGACGCCGTCTTCCGCATCGCCTCCATGACCAAGCCGATGACCGCCGTCGGCGTTCAGATTCTGGCGGACGAGGGGAAGCTCTCTCCAGAGGATGCCGTCGAGAAATACCTCCCTGAGTTTCGCGGCCAGCTGTTGATTGCTGAGAGAAAGGGCGATTCGATCGCGCTGAAGAAGCCGGCGCGGCCGATCACGTTGCGCGACCTGCTGACGCACACCTCCGGACTGCCGGCCTATCCGCCAGGGCTGGGCGATCTCTACCTGAAGCGCGATCGAACCCTGAGCGAGGCGGTGCTGGCCGTGTCGCAACGGCCGCTCGACTTCGAGCCGGGCAGCCGCTGGTCGTACTGCAATTCCGGCATCGACACGCTGGGACGAATCATCGAAGTTGTTTCCGGCCAGTCCTACGAGGCGTTCATGGCCGCGCGCATCTTCGAGCCGCTCGGCATGAAAGACACCTCATTCCGGCCGAGCAGGGAACAGCTGGCACGAGTCGCCGGCACCTATGGCGTCAAGGACGGTCAGCTCGTGCTCGCGCCGAATTCGATTCTCGGACCGCCGACGAACTCCAAGCACCCAATCCCCGCCGGCGGCCTCTTTTCGACCGGCGCCGACGTGGCCCGCTTCTACCGCATGATGCTCAACGGCGGCACACTCGACGGCAAGCGCATCCTCTCCGAAGCGTCCGTGAAGACGATGACACAAGTGCAGACAGGCGAATTGAAATGCGGGTTTACGCCGGGAATGTCCTACGGTTTCGGCTTCGCGGTGGTGCAGGAGCCGCAGGGCGTGACGGCCATGCTGTCGCCGGGGAGCTTCGGCCACGGCGGCGCCTTCGCGACGCAGAGCTGGGCCGATCCGAAGCGCGGCCTCTTCGTCATTTTGCTGATCCAGCGCACCGGCCTGCCGAACGGCGACGCCTCGGAGATGCGCCAGGAAGTGCAACGAATCGCCGTGGAAGCGCTCAAACCGTGACGTGTCCTGCGCACGCGGTCGTTACCCGACGGTCACGACCGCGTTCGTCTTCACCGACTGAATCTCATTGAAACAGAGTACGAGAGCGTCGCGCGCCAGCTGGCCGGCGAGCAACGACGGTGCCGTGCCCGCGCTAACGCCATCGACGGCTGCCTGAATCTCGGTGGTGAATGCGCTCAGCTCGCCGGCCGCCTTCAGCGTCACCGGCTTCGGCTGGCCCCGCGCCGCGAGCACGGTGAGCGGCGTCGCCCCCAACTCGTACACCAGGGTCGCGTTTTCCAGGTAAAGCTCGAAGCCGTGCGTAAACGGACGACTGTTCATCGCCACCGCGCCGCTCGCACAGGAGAGCGCGGGGCCGCCCGCGCCGTAGAGATAATTCGTCGTCAAATACTGCACGCTGCCATCCTGCGCGACGACGCCGGATGAGAAGACGTGTTTCGGCACCCCAGCGATCAGGCCGATGAAATGCGTGTCGTGGATATGCAGATCGACGGCGGGTCCGCCGGTCTTGGCCGCGTCGCCGATGTCCGCCGACCAGTCGGGCTTCGAGATCACCCGCCGAAAATGGCCGCCGAGCAGCTTGCCATAAGTCTGCTTGGCGATCGCTGCCGCCGCCCACGCGAATTCGGGCATGAAGGGGAGCACGTGCGCCACCATCAACAGGCGTCCCGCCTTGGCGGCCGCTTTGACCATCGCGTCCGCGCCCTTCGCGTCGAGGGCGATGGCCTTTTCCACGAGGACATGCTTGCCTGCTCTGAAAGCCGCGACGGCCATCTCCTCATGGAGGTTCGTCGGCGTGCAGATATCGACCAGATCGATATCGGGATCGGCGAGGAGGTCGTTGAAATCGGCATAGCGCTTGACCTTGCCGAGGTCCATCTGCGTGCCGACCGGCCCGAAATTGCCGCGCACGCCGCGCCAATCGCCGGCGAGCTTCTTCGGATCGCGGCTGCAAACGGCCGACACCTTCGCCCCGCGCAGCTTCGCGGCCGCCAGATAGTGGATCATGCCCATGAAGCCTACGCCTACAATCCCAATTCTGACCATTTCCGCAACCTCCCGCTATTTATTATTTTGTGACTTTTCATGGATCGCTCGACGCGCTCCCATTGCCCCTCTTCTACCGAATTCCTGGCGATTTTCCTGGCGCTTCTGAGCGGGTCGGAACGGTGATGTCTGACGCAAGATTTGGGGGCTATCTTACGGGAAGTGTCGCTCGGATGACAGCAGCCGCCGTCGTCGCTTCACGTTCTCCTCGCCACTACGAACCACGCCTTCGGCCCACCCTCGCTGAAGGTCATATCCTTCAGATCGGGCCGGACCTCAACCTGCACTGGCTCGATGGACACGATGCTCCAGCCCACGGTGAAGGCGTCGTTCAGTTCCTTCTTTGATATCCGCCTCGGCCCCTGCGTCCCCGGCTCCTCTTCGCTGAAGCACATCAGGAACAGCCGACCGCCCGGCTCGAGTATCGCCGCCAGCCCTTCGACGTAGCGCTGCCGGTCCTCGTCCTTGAAGACGTGGAAAAGGCCGCTGTCGATCAGGCTGTCGAAGCGCTCGGTCCAGTCCTTCAACGTCAGGGCGTCTTTGACCAGGAACGTGACCTGTACGCCTCGCTCCATTGCCTTCCGCTGCGCCCTCTGGATTGGCACTTCGAGAAAGTCGATTCCCGTCACCTTGCACCCTCGCCCAGCGAAGAAGAGGGCCGTGTCTCCGGTTCCGCAACCAGCGTCGAGGATTGTGCCGATGATCTGGTCGGCCACGTCGATGAATGGCTTCTGCGGCTTGCCGATGTCCCAAGGTGCTTGACCGCGGTATGCGGCCTCGAAGGTGCTGCGGTCGGGGATGGTCATTGTCGTTCTCCATTGACCTGATCGGAATCGACTCGGCCTGCTGCGGCCACGAATACCAACAGTAATCCTCGGAGGCCGAGAGGCGCTACTCGTCCCGGTCCCAATCCAGGTGATCGCCGGTGAAGAGAAAACGGTCCTGGAACAGCAGGACGCAGTGACCCTGGGTGTGGCCCGGCGTCGGGCTGGCGAGGATGCCTGGAGCCAGCGTCCACGGTCCTTGCCCGTCGAGGACGACTTCTGCACCCGGCTGGGATGATAACTCATCACGATGGATAATGCGTCGGCTGCCGAAGTGCTTAGGATTTGGCCCAGAACAACTTCCCGCCGCTTGCGGCTTAGCGGTCCGAAGCCGCTAAGCCGCAAGCGGCAAAGGCAGGAAGTTGTTGTTGACCAAATCCTTGGCGTAGCGCTCGGCGGCGGTCGGGACGGGACTTCGGCTGGGCCTTGACGAAGGACGTTTCGGCGGCTTCACCGAAGACCGAAGGTGCGATCTGGCGACAGCCATCGCAGTTGATGCACGTCGAGTCCACGAAGAAATCGCCAGGGACGTTTTCTGGCACTCGTTTTCGGGGATTTGCCACGACCGAACCTCCTCTTCTTTATTCTACCGGCACCGACTGAGCGCTGACGCCCTCGCCCTTCCAGAAGGCGGCTCCTCGGTGCCGACGAACATTGCGAAGAAGCCGCGTTCCGAGAGAAGCTGGTGGACAAAGAACGTGCGAATGGGGTTCACCTTCTCGTGCGGCTTGAAGTCCAGAAGGTCGTCCGGCACGGCCCGCCCCACGCTCACCGTTTTGTTCGCTTCGCTGGCGTAGGTCGTGACGACATGCTGGCAGACTGGCTCGATCGCCAACGGCACGTCAGCAGCAGTGATGGCGGTGAAATCGTAGTGCATGTTCGTCCTCCTCCGCACCAAAGCGGCACATCCCCTCAGCCCTTCACGGCGCCGAAGGCCGCAAAACAGACGTTCTTGTGCAGAACTTCGACTTGGGCGAACCCGACCTGACGCAACAGGTCCAGTTGGTACAGCAGCGGTCGCGGCGTGTCTTCCTTCTCGACGTAGGCGAACACATGGTCACGGTAGGCTTCGTCTTTAAAGCGGGTCAGATACTCGCCGTACTGCTGGCGCATGAGTTGCTGGACCGCAGGGATCGAACTCTCGACCAGATCGAATATCCACACCGAACCTCCGGGCCGTAAGGCACGATGGAACGCTGCGAACACAGCCCGCCATTCCGAGTCGGTACGCAGGTGGTGCAGAACCGCAGCGGCAAGTACGATGTCGAACTCCCCGCTCGGAAGTTCGATCTCCCGAATGTCGCCTTGAATGGTATTGATGGTACCCGTTGTCGCCCGACTCACCCGTTCCGTCGCTCGGTCGAGCATCGGCTGGCTCAGGTCAAGCAGAGTGACCTCGAGGTTCCGCACATGCTCAAGCAACTTGAGGGTGTAGTTCCCTGCTCCACAGCCCACATCAAGGACGCGGCGTGCGTGCGGGGTCGCCGCTGACGCTGCTCGTGCGACCAGCGCCATCGCAAGCGGGGCATCAACCGTCGCCGACTGGCCGGTGTCGAGGTTGGAAAACCGCTCCACGTCGGCATCGAAACGCTGCCGGATTTCATCGACCGTTGATTTCATCGTTGCCTCCGTTAGCGGTTCATGGACCGCTTGCGTCAATGCCCCGGCAATCGGATCTCGATCCCGTACTTCGGAGCGACGGCCAGCATTTTCTCAAGCTCGGCTTTCGTGGGCGGCTCGGCGGTCAAGGCTCCCTGCTCAACCGGAATGCCAACGTCAAAGAACAGCTGCTCCAGCCCAGCCGGTGCGACCGAGATCAGCATCTTCGCTGGGCGATCCGATTCGTTCTTGAACGAGTGCGGCGTCCCCACCGGCATGTTGGCGAACATCCCCGCCGTCGCCACGATCCGCTCGCCGCCGACCTGGAGCGTGATCTCGCCTTCGAGGAGGTAGAAGCCCTCTTCCTCTCGGCTGTGGACGTGCGGGGGAGGCCCGCCGCCTGGAGGAACGATGGCTTCCCACATGGCGTACTTGCCGTTCGTGTCTTCGCCGGTCGCCAGGAAGCGGTACACGTCGCCGACGACGGCGATGGTGCGGCCTTCGGCGTGGGTTCGGAGGGTTGGGGGCATTTGCTTGTTGTCCTCTATTTCGGAGGGAGTGATTTCACGAAGCTCACCGCCCGCTGAATCCAGTCCTTCAACAGGTCGTCGCTCTCGACACCTTCGAGGCTGACTACGACCCATCCTTTCATCGTACCCCGGCCCCCGACCATGAATTCGCTGACGTGCGACTCCGAGAGCGCTTCCGCGCCCTGCTCCGGGCCAAGTCTTACCAGGAGCGAGTCCTTGCGAACGGCGACGAGCAAGTTGCCGTCCCGCAGGAAGGCCGTGCCGCCGAACATTCGCTTCTCTTTGACGTTCTTTCTCCGGGCCAGTCGTTGCCGGACCCGTGCGGCCAGGGCTTCATCGAATGCTATCGGTCCCTCCGCTCCTGGAACTGCTGTCGGACCCACTCCGTTCGATCACCAGGGGAAAAAACTGCGTGGCTCCCCTACCACTCCGGAGGGAATCGTCATTCTTTCGTCGTATTCATCACCACGGTTTCCACGAGACGAAGCAAGGCGTCCGCTACACGATCGGCGAACTCGCCCGGCGTGAAGTCCTCGCCCGTCTGCTCAAGCTGAATCACGAACACTTCGCCGAAGAAGTGAAGCAAGGGCTGCACCAGAAGAAGAAGGGGAAGCGTAAAGGCAGGAAGAAGACCGACGACTTGGGCGCTCTGTTTGGAGGGCCGGAGACATGAACAACCGGCCGAGCAGTCTTTCACTGTCCTACAGGGTGGGATAGCATGAAAGCGACGTTCATCGAGACGACGGGATTCACCGAGGCGATTACGGACTTGTTGCCGGATCATGCTCATGTCCGCTTCAGCATCTGCTGATGGAGAACCCGGACTCTGGGGCGGTGATGCCGGGCTGCGGTGGTTTGCGGAAGATTCGTACAGCCGACCCGAAGAGGGGAAAAGGGAAGCGTGGCGGCGCCCGAGTGATCTACCTTCATGTCCCGGCGGCCAGGCGGTTCTACCTACTCGATGTGTACGGCAAGGACGAGAAGGACGATCTCTCGGCGAACGAAAAGAAGCAGCTCCGGTTACTGGCGGAACGGTTGAAACAGGAAGCGAAAGCGTCCTATGAGCGCTGGCGCAAGGAGAACGAATAATGGCGACGAAACCCCGAAAGCCTTTTTTCGAGCGTCTCAAAGCCGGCTTGGAAGAAGGGATTGCCCATTCCCGGGGCGAACTGACGTTAAAGACGGTTGAAGTGCCCGAGGCACCGCCGGAGATCGATGCCAAGACGCTTGTAGCGCTCCGGGAAGCAGCGGAGATGTCCCAGGCCGTGTTTGCCAAACTCCTGTACGTCTCGGCGAAAACTGTGCAGAGTTGGGAACAGGGCGTTCGAGTGCCGTCAATGACGGCCCGACGCTTGATTCACATTTTCGCCGAACAACCGGCCACGGTGTGCAAGGTCGTTGGACTGCCGGCGGTAAAACTTCATGGCATCAGGATTCTCTCGGTCGGGAACGGAAAGCGGCGAATCGTGAAGAGTTCGCTGAGCGGCTGAAACCACGAATAACACGAATCGAACGAATGAAGAGAGGAGAACTGCCATGAATCTGACTGAAGCCGTCATCGAAGGGACGCTGAAGCCCGATGGCACGTTGGAACTAGACGAGAAGCCAAACCTGCCTCCGGGCCGGGTGCAAGTCCAGGTTCAGTCGGCAGTGGTCCCTGCGCAGGAAGACTGGTGGCAATACCTCCAGCGCTGTCGAGCGGAACTGAAAGCGTCCGGAGCAACATTTCGCCGAGGCGTGGATATCGCCGCCGAGGTAGAGCAGATCCGGGGAGAGCATGACCGCGTCGAGGGTATCTATTGGGAACAGGGGTGGGAGAAGCATCATCCGGGAGCCGGCTCCTGATGATCTATCTCGACAGCGTCATCATCATTTATTACCTGGACGCGAACGATCAATTCCATCAACACGCCGAGCAACGGCTCGCGGCACTGCGCGCGGCGGGAGACGAGATCGTCATCAGCGACATGACGCGACTGGAATGCCGGGTCCAGCCGTTGAACCAAGGCGACGCGATCCGGTTGGCCATCTTCGACAACTTCTTCCGGCTTCCCGACGTCAAGCGCGTGCAGCTCACGACGGCCGTTTACGATCGTGCCACTGAGATACGCGCC
>JBBQPD010000167.1:0-9168 GCA_038331535.1 Gemmatales bacterium
GGACTTATGTCCCCCGCTCGCCTGATCGTTCAGCGAGGTTATCTTTTCGCCCCGGGTTCGTCAGAGTAGTGGGAAGCTCTTTTCAGTCGAGGACTGGTGCATGACGAGTGCCGCCGCCGTGCCTGTCCGCCGTCGCCGCTCGGTGAGCGATCGCCTGGGAAAGGCGTTCGCCGAGGTACGCCCCGCGCTCTTGCAATCCTTGACGGCGATGCTCGGCAGTCCGGACGACGCGCAGGACGCGCTACAAGAAGCGTTTCTCAAGTGCTGGCGCGCCCGCTCGCGCATCTGGCGCGTGATCAACCTGCGTGCCTGGATCTTCCGCGTCGGCCTGAACGCGGCCCGCGACTTTCAGCGCAACGCCTGGCGCCGCAAATCCCGGCCGCTCTCCACGCAGATCACGTTACCCGACATCTCCGCCATTCCACCGTGCGACCAGCTGCTCGACCGCGAAGACCTCGACCGCGTGCGCCAGGCTTTGACCGGCCTGCGCCCCGACGAGCGCGAGGTTTTTCTGCTGCGCCAGAACAGCGATCTAACCTACGATGAAATCGCCGTCAAGCGCAGCGCGCCGGTGGGAACCGTGAAGACGCAGATGCGGGCGGCGCTGCAAAAGTTGCGCGCGGTGTTGGGGCGCGAGTGAAGCGCCCCGGTCGTGTTTACGTTTCGCGCGGAGTCGCGCGAAACGTAGACGAAGATTGCTACCATTCACCGCCAGCTTAAAATAGTCAAAAGTAGACAGCGACAACGGTGATCATTCGGCGTGGGAGGTGGTCTCGACCGCCTGATGCGACCGATTCGTGTTACGTGTTACAGAGGCGCGGGGGAGAGCACATCGGTAACACGAAACGCACGAAACTTAGATTTGGCACTTATTCGTGTTAAAAAAAGGTCAATTTAGGCGATTCGTGTTACGACACCGGCAGGAGAAAGCGGCGATCAACCGGCGCACGCTACAACCGGAGCTTTTTGAAACGAAACAGGCGCGAGGCCGGATTTCGCTTCAGCGTAGAACCGCTTGGGAGAACGGCTCTTGGCGGTCTGCCTTTTCTTGCCGCTCCCCTTAGCGAAAATTAACCATTCCAGCTCACAACGCTTCCTTCCCGAGGGCCGGTCCCAACTTCACCTCGGCGTGTAGGTTCTTCTTCGTCACGCCGGCCATGAGTTGCCGGAAGGTGTAACGCCGGACCGCGACCCTGTTCGCCTTGCGGATTCGGATTTCATCGCCACACCGCTGAATCTCGACGAGGCAGGAGGCGAATTCGAACGGAAGGGTCAGGCGCGCCTTGTGGTCGGTCTTGCGGGTGACAATGACCATGCGCTTGCTCCTTGTCATATCCGTCGATTGACGGACGCCTGACCGTGTTCTGCCAGTTCACTGGCTCTCAGGGATGGCTATTGGGATCTTCGACCAACAATCCTTCCGCTACGGCCGCCGCGTTCAATTCGGTGTCGGAGGAAACCAGAATGAGGGACTGGCCAAGAGCTAGACAACGTCTATGGACCTGCAACGCCGCGGCAAGTTGCACGGCATCGTAGCCGCGGAGGAAATGGGCTTCGGCCAGTTTCATCGCCTGCTTGATCAGGGCGACATTGATTCCCACGATTTGAAAACGCGTCCTGAAATCAGCGCGGAACCGGGCCAGCGCGGCGACGGCATGAGCCGGCGCCAGCGATCCACTCCGACCGCGGCGTGCCAGAGCCGACACTGCTTCCACTCCCGTCACTCTGGCGAGGTGAAGGAGATTTCCGGCTGCCGGGGCCATGATGCCAGTAACCCAAGCTGTGCCGATTTCTGCGACGTACCGCTTGACAATCGCGCTCGTGTCGAAGAAATACGACGGCATTTACCGACGCTCCTCGATGACGGTTTCCGACAAAGGTTTGCCCTCGATAGGCACCGGTTGGTACTCTTCAAATGCCTTGATATCGGCTTCGGTGAGTGGGTGAGGGATGTGCTCGATCACACCATCCCTAAGCAATCGCAGAGACAATTCATCCTCCGGCGTCAACGGCTGCTTCTTGAAACGCAGCGCGTCGATTAATTTCCGCAGTCGACGCCGTTGGTTGGGGGTGAACGCCTTGACCGATTCCCAAACTTGATCGAAGTCGAACGTGGTCATGACATCGCCTCGCTTCAGTTAGAAGTGGGGGTTCGACAGTCAGTTAATTAATTTTAGGTCGTTCCTCGGCGCTGCTTACGAAGAGCCTTTACACGGCGAAAAGACTCTTCCTCACGGCCAAATATGAGCACCTTCGTGGGCTGATCTCTGGCCTCCGCCTCTTCAACTGCGCGCAGCAGCTTACGAATTCCGTACTGCCCACGCTCACAGCAGAGGCAAGCACATGGCGGCTGACCATTTGCTCGAGGGCGATACCGCCAACCTACCACTTGTGGCAGCGCCTTGATTCGGAAAATCTCAGACCGCTTAATCTTGCGCGGGATGATGACTTCGTAGCCTTCCGGGGAGGAGGGCAATTGTCGGCCGCGCCGGACTGCCTTGGATTTCACGTCCCGCATCCTCTCAACATTCGGATCACGTTTTTCGGCGGCCATCAAGAGGGCAACGGTTTCTGCCGCAGTCATGGCAGAATGGACGCTGTTGTAATGGCCGACTTCGACCAACTCATCATCCGGGATGCGGAAGTAAACGCCGACGATGCTCCCGCCGTCCGAGCGCTTCAACTCCCGGAGCCATTGATGCGAGACGTAGAAGTTCCGTGTGACCGGCAGGGCGTACACTCCGCGAGGCCGGAGCCACCGTTTCCGCAGCCCGATTCCGCTTCGGCGGATTGATGCAAGATTGCGCTCCGAAGTAAGGTGGACGAAGACTGGCATAGCGAACCTCAATGCCCTAACTGAAGATTCGATTCTGTTCCGCGAACTGTAACTCTACCGCCCAATCCGCTCCTTCCCCACCCACGGCCGCAGCACCTCCGGCACCGTCATCGAGCCGTCCGCCTGCTGATAATTCTCCAAAATCGCCAGAATCGCCCGCGTACATGCCACCGCCGTGCCGTTCAGCGTGTGGACGAAGCGCGTCCCCTTCTGGCCCGGCGCCTTGTAGCGGATGTTGAGCCGCCGCGCCTGGTAATCGGTGCAATTCGAGGTCGAAGTCACTTCGCCGTACTCGCCGCCCTGGCCGCGGCCCGGCATCCACGCTTCCAGGTCGTATTTGCGATACGCCGGCCCGCCGAGGTCGCCGGTGCAGGTGTCGATGACGTGATACGGCAGTCCCAGTCCCGTGAAGAACTCTTCCTCGATGGCGAGCAGTTCGAGGTGAATCGCCTCGCTCTGGTCCGGCGCGCAGAAGGCGAACATCTCGACCTTGGTGAACTGGTGGACGCGGTCCAGGCCGCGCGTGTCGCGCCCCGGAGCGCCGGCCTCGGTGCGAAAACAGTGCGATAGGCCGACGTACTTCCTCGGCAGGTCCAGCTCGTCGAAGGTCTGATCGCGGTGCATGCCGCCGAGCGTGATCTCGGCCGTGGCGATGAGGCAGAGGTCGGTGCCCTCGATGGTGTAAATCTGCCGCTTGTCCGGGTCGGGGTCGCGCGGGATGAAGCCGATGCCCTCCAGCACCTCGACGCGCGCCACGTCCGGCGTGATGACCGGCGTGTAGCCGTGCTTGATGAGCGTCTGCATCGCGTACTGGATGAGGGCCAATTCCAGCAGCACCGCCTCGTTTTTGAGGTAGTAGAACTTCTGCCCCGCGACCTTCGCCCCGGCCTCAAAGTCGGCGAGGTCGAGCGCTTCGCAGAGGGCGATGTGATCCTTGGCGGCGAAGTCGAACTTGCGCGGTTCGCCGCTGGTCTTGATAACCTTGTTGCCGTTGGGATCGGTGCTGACGGGGGCGTCGGGGTGGGTCATGTTCGGGATGCCGGCCAGGGCGACGCGCAGGTCATCCTCGACGCGCTTGGCGTCCTTTTCCAGCCCGGCGACCTGTTCGCGCAGCGATTTGGCTTCGTCCATGAGGCTGTTGGCCTTGGCCTCGTCCTTCGCCTTCTTCGCCTGGCCGACGAGTTTGGCGATCTCGTTCTGCCGCTGCTGAATCGTCTGCGTCTGCTGGGCGAAGCGTTTGCGTTCGTCGTCGAGATGAACGACTTTGTCCACGTCGGCGCGGATGTTGCGATTGACGCAGTTGGCTTTGACGGCGTCGAGGTTGGCGCGAATGAAGGCGGCGTCGAGCATGATTATCGTTCCTTCTGACTGCTTGCGGCTTGGCGTTCCGTGGTTTGCTGAAAGGCTACCAGCGTGAAATCGTCCTGCAACCCGCCGTTGGGCAAGCGCGCCCTGGCGAGGAGCGCGGGCACTATTTCCTCGACAGGGCGAGAGGAGTCGAGGTTCAGGATGGTGTCCAGGCCCGCGTATTTCCAGACGCCGTCCGACATCGCCAGAAGGGTCCAGAGCGATTCGAGACGGACGAAGAATGGCACGACGACGACTTCGCCGGACCCGACCGGAGGATTCTTGAATTGTCGTTCTGTGAGTATCGCGCCGCGCCGCGCCGGACTGTGAAGAACGGCGGCGCTGTCGCCGCAAGAGGCTCCGGACACGAATTCGGGAGTGACGCAGAACACGATCAGCGTTGTAAACCCGGCAACGCAATCATTGCTCACGGCGTCGTCAGCCTTGCGGAGTATGTCGCTCCATCTGCCAGGGAAAAAGAACTCCTCGACCAGGCAGTTTGAGGCGACCTCCAGGCTAACCTGGCACGCGACCTCCGCGGCGCGAGCGCCGCCGGCGCGACCGCCCTGACCGTCAGCCAGCGCACAGAGAAAGCCTTCTCGGCCATCGGATAATGGTCGGATAGCCCAGACATCTTCGATTTTCGGATGGCCGCCGACTTCGGAGTGGCTGACGAAGCGGATCATAACGGCCACCCAAACTGCGTTCCTTCAATCGTCATCTGACGGCGAGAGGCAACGAATGCGGGAACGCTTCGTATCAGAATCGCTCCGGAATATCTTCCCAATCCAGATACTTCAAATACTCGAATGCCGCTTCGGGGTGTTTGCCTTTGTACCCTCGAAGGGACGAGCGGATCAGCTCGAGTTGTTCCGCGGTCGGCGCGTCGATCGCACCGGGAAGCAGTTCCATGGCATCCGCCAAATCGAACAGTTGCTGATGCCGTTGGGCCAGGGCGAGCGAGCGCGTCTCGACAAAACCGAGGTGAAGCATGTACAGAAGACGGCGCTTCACATCGGTTTGAAGATCAGTCATCATGAGCATTTACCTCACAATAACAGGACCGCCGCGAGTGGGACGGATGAACCCTGGCCGCGCAGCCCGAACGGTTGGATTTCGATCGGATCGAGGTCAGTTCCTGCCGCCGTGACTGCCTCGACCCGTAAATAGCGAGCGTCCCGTGGCAGCGTCGGCTTGGGCGAATGAAGATCGGCGAGAGGAACTCGGAGGATAATATCGGCCTGCCCCGATTGGATGAGACGAGCAAGAATGTCAGCTAATCCGGCCTCTCGGGCGGCGACGGACCGACGAACCCCGTTGGCGATGAAGTATTGAGAGGGCACGGGAACCTCGGTCACATCCGCTCATTCTACCTCCGAACGACTGGCCGTGTCACGGCCGCTTCTCCAGCGGCACATACTCCACGTCGCGTTTGCCGACGTAAATCTGCTCCGGCCGGTAGATGCGGTTGTCCTTCAGCTGCTCCAGCCAGTGCGACAGCCAGCCGGCGACGCGCGAAATAGCGAAGATCGGCGTGAAGAGGTCGCGGCAGAAGCCGAGATTTTGATAGACGATGCCGGAGTAGAAATCGACGTTCGGGTAGATCCCCTTCGGCCCAAGAATGGTGTTGGCCGCCGACTCCATCTCGGTCGCCAGCTTGTAGAGCGGCGGCCGGCCCGTCTCGGCGAAGACGTGCTCGGCCAGCTCTTGCAGCACCGACGCCCGCGGATCCTTCACCTTGTAAACGCGGTGGCCGAAGCCCATGATCTTCTTCTTCTTGGCGACGGCCTCTTCCAGCCAGGGGCGCGCGTTTTCGACGCTGCCGACCTCGTCGAGCATGTCGAGGACTTCTTCGTTGGCGCCGCCGTGCAGCGGGCCGGTCAGCGTGCCGATGGCGGAGCTGACGACGGTGTACGGGTTGGCCAGCGTGGACGCGGTGACCCGGCCGCTGAACGTCGAGGCGTTCATCGTGTGTTCCGCGTGCAGGACCAGGCAGGCGTCGAGGACGCGCGCGATGGCCGGCGATGGTTCCTTCTCCGTCAGCATGTAATAGAAATTGGCGGCGTGGCCCAGGTCGTCGCGCGGCGGAATGGCCTCGTCGCCGTAGCGCAGGCGGTGAAAGGCGGCGACGATGGTCGGCAGCTTGGCGATCAGGCGGACGACCGAGCTCCAGTTGCTCACGGCGTTGGTCACGTCGCGCGCCGGGTAGAACATGCCAAGGGCGGCGACGCCAGCCTGAAGGGCGTCCATCGGATGGCCAGTCTCCGGCAGGCACTTGATGAGATCGACGATCTTGTACTTCAGCCGGCGATGGTGGCGTAGTTCGTCGTCGAAGCCGGCCAGTTCGCGCTGGGTAGGCAGGTCGCCCTTGAGTAGCAGCCAGGCGGTCTCTTCGTAACTGCTCTCGCGGGCCAGCGTCTCGACGGCGATTCCCCGGTATTCGAGACGGGCGCGTTTGCCGTCGATGAAACTGATCGCCGATTTGGCGGCGGGCACGTCGGCCAGGCCTGGACGATACTCCAGCTCACTCATGGCGGATCTCGACAGGTTACGGTAGGTGACGCGCGGCCCCCGTCCCCATCGGAGGAGAGCCTGCCGCGCTCTTATTATGCAAAGTCCCGCGCTCGGAGCAAAGCTGTTTACGTTTCGCGCGTCTCCGCGCGAAACGTAAACAGCACCACGCTTATCCCAGCTTCCACGGCGCCCGATACACATGCTCCAGCAGTTTGTCCGCTTCGGCGTCATCGACGAAGCGCTCCTGCGCCGGATCCCAGCGCAGCGGCCGCCGCAGCCAGTAGCCGATGTTCGCCAGGTGGCAGACCGTCGCCGAGCGATGGCCGACTTCCGCCGGGCAGATCGTCTCCTTCTTGGTACGAATGCAGTCGAGCCAGTTCTTCTTGTGGTTGTTCGACGGATAGGCGCGGAACCCACCCTCGGGCAACGCTGTCGTGAGGATCGAGGCGGGGTCGCTGCCGATGCCGCCGCGGCCGACGTAGATGGTTCCCTCCGTCCCCTCGAAGACGCAGTCGTTTTGCATCCCCTTGGGCACGTTGTCGGCGCCGTGGAACATCACGATGCCGTTGGCGTAGGTGAACTTCAGCCCCTTGTCGCCCTTCTCCGGCGGCTCGATCTTGACCGGACCGGTGCCGTCCATGTCGAGCGCCCACTGGGCGATGTCGAAGTGGTGCGCGCCCATGTCGGCGAGGTAGCCGCCGCCGTATTCGCGGTAGGCGCGCCAGTTCGGGAAGTGTTTGTGGATGCCTTTCGGACACAACTCCTCGTTGTAGCCGCGCTTCGGAGCGGGGCCGAGCCAGCGGTCCCAGTCGGTGCCAACGGGCGCTTCTTGCTCCGGCAGCTTGCAGGCGATCGGGGCGGCGCCGACGCCGTCGCCGATGCGTACCGTCTTCACCTGGCCGATCCTGCCGTTGCGGATGTACTCGACGGCCTTGCGGAAGTGGCCGCCGAACTCGCTGCGCTGCTGGCTGCCGGTCTGAAAGACGACGTCGGCCTTCTTGACCGCCTCGACGATCTTGCGGCCCTCGTCGATGGAGTGCGTCAGCGGCTTCTCGCAATAGATGTGCTTGCCCGCCTTCGCCGCCTCGACGCACGGGATGGCGTGCCAGTGGTCGGGCGTGGCGATGACGACGGCGTCGATGTCCTTGCGGCCCAGGATTTCGCGGAAGTCGGTGTAGGCGTCGCAGCCTTTGTAAGTGCCTTTCTTGAGGTCTTCGGCGTAGCGCTTCTCGACCATGTTCTTGGCGTCGTCGCGGCGCTCGGCGACCACGTCGCAGACGGCGACGACCTGCACGTCGGCGTTGCCGAGATGGCCGCCGAGGTGCCCGCGGCCCATCGTGCCGACGCCGATGAAGCCGAGCGTGATGCGCTCGTTGGCGCGGGCGGCGGTTGCGTTGATGCCGGTGAAGACGAACGGCGCTGCGGCGGCGCCGCGGAGGAAATGACGGCGCGAAACGCTGGTGCGAGCCATGAGAGTATCCTGTGGGTGCAGGCGAAGGTTAGGAACCTGTCGTGCCAGCAGGATACTCGACGCGAGCGCGGATCGCAAGAAACCGAATCGGTGCTTGACGTTTCGCGCGAAACGCCAAGCGCGAGGCGACTCATTTCTTGCGCGGTCTTTTTGGACTGCGACGCTTCTTTACCGACCGAGTCTCCGCTTGCGGCACTCCTCCGAAGAGTTTCCGCAACGGCAGCACGAACCCCGGCAGCACGTCGCCGCCGTCCAGCGTCTGTCCTTCGGTCAAGGTGACGAAATGATCGGGGTCGGTGTAAACCTCGACGACGCGCCGGGCCGGGTCCACCATCCACACGAGTCGGGTGCCGGCGAGGAAATACTCTCCGCGCTTCAGTTCCATTTCTGCGGGAGTGTTATTCTCGCTCAACACCTCGACCGCGAGAACAGGAGCGAGGCCAGTGATCGGCTTGGTTGGGCGCTCGCGCTTCGGCACCTGATACCAGGCGATGAAGGAAATATCCGGCATTCGAATCCGGCCCGGCCACAGGCGCATGATACCGTCGGGGCCGGCAAGAAAGCCGAGCGGATGATCCTCAAGGAAAGCACGGAGAAAATAGAGCAGATCGATGGTCAGGAATGATTCGGGGCTTCCCACGGCTTTCTCCACCAGAACGCCATCGATGAGTTCATAATTCCGGTTGGTGTGATCCTGAATGCGGATCACGTCTTCCTCCGTGGCCCTACCGGGTTTTGGGGTGAGACGAACTCGATGCGGAGAGACATTGCCGAGACGCTCGAGGATATCGCCAAGAGTTTCAAAGGGCGGATGTTTCGCGAAGACAGTCATGACGGAGGCTCCTATCCAGGCGGCATCATACTCCTGACCCGAGTGGTGATGCCAGAGCAACGCGACGAGAGGTGAAGGGGCGCCGCTTGCGGCTTAGCGGAGCCTGGCCGCTAAGCCGCAAGCGGCAATCACCCTCACTTCGCCGGTTTCACCTGTCGTTGCACGATC
>JBBQPD010000168.1:0-9137 GCA_038331535.1 Gemmatales bacterium
TAGCTCCCCTAGAGCTTCCCCACAGCGCCCCTTGACCGGCGGAAACAAGCGACGAACAATACGGCGCGGTTTGTGTGTTCCAGCAGTAGGTGCCGCCAGCCGGCGCACCTGGAGCCACACCGGTCCGGCTCGGCTCGCCGGACCTACTGCTGGAACCAAGATTTGGATGATCCTTACGCGACACCCAAATCGCACCATGAAGATGGTTAGGCTTTGCCAAAAATGGATGGAGTTATGAGACCCAATTATTTTGGCACGCTGGAGACGACGGAAGCGGATCGGGCTTACAACGGGTCGCGTTTCGCCGATGTCCGCGCCGCGTTGTTTGCCAACCCCTACCAAAAGGTTTGGGGCGGCGCCGGCGAGCAGGCGTTGCCCGTTTACAATGTCACGTTGTGGAGCGTGCTGCGCGGTGTTCTACCGTTTGGCACGCCCTTTCGGTTCGGACAGTCGGCCCGCCGTACCGTCGATTCCCACGCGGATTTGCGCTGGGGGGTGGAAGGCCAGGGTTTTCGCCGGCTGCTTCATCCAAATGGCATCTGCCTGACCGGACTGTGGGAAATCACGGAAGACACCGACTATTCGGGCTACTTCCGCAAGGGCAGCCGGGCGTTGACAGTAGGCCGTTATTCCACCTGCTGCACCGAAACCCGGCGCGGCCACGAACGGTCGCTAGCGCTCGTGGGCAAGCTATACCCTACCACGGACCCGGACCACCCCGAGCCGCTACGGACCGCCAGCTTCATCACGCAACAAGACCTTGGCGGCGAACGCACGGCTTACATCAACGAAGCCGAGCTACGGAACGCACCCGACACCCGCGCCTGGCGGCGCGGCCTCGGCCTGCCGATTTTGATGGTCACGGGAATGCTTTTCAAACGAGTCGATAAACAACCCGCGAACCGCCAACTCTACCAGATCGCCGAATTGGGCAAGCCGGCGGACGTCCCAACGCGCACGCCGCAATTCATGCGTCTCATGGTCAGCCCCGAGCAGCCGCGCATCGAGGGAGAAGCGTTGGATTTCCGCGACGAGATCATGGCGCAGATTTATGACAAGGGCGACCCCACTCCGAAACGCACTCTCAGCTTCGATATCGAAGTGACCGACGAAGGCACGACGCGCGGCCCGGCGTTTTACATGCGGCGAACCTTTACGAACTGGCGGCGCATCGGCAAACTGACTTACGATCGAGCCGTCGTCTCGTACAACGGCGACTTTGTGATCCACGTCAACCACCCCACGTGGCGCGACGATCGCAACGACCCCGCCACTGCGACGCGCGTCAACGAGCAAAAGGTTCGATAACGGTCGGCAGGCGTCGATCGGCGAGTTCATCAAGGAGCGACTCATGACAACGAAACGCAATACCTGGATCGGCCTGTCCTGCCTGGTCCTCGTGGGCGGCAGTATTTGGCTGGCGCTCGCGGGCTACCACAAGGGCTTCGGCCAGGCTCCCGACGCGGGGTCGGCCGACTTCAAACTGGAAGACGAGGCCCAGGCTGCGGGCAAGACAGTGGACGACTTCCCGGAAGAGGACAAGCCCATCTGGAAGTACATGGACGGCGACACGCCTGACACGCCCGGCGAGTTCAAGTTGCTCAAGCTCACCTCCGACGAGGAAAAAGGCCGCAACACTTGGCTCATGTGGTGCGGCGGCAACGAGGCGTTCTGGGATTGGTTCGCCAATCATAGCCTCGGCCTCTCCGACTTCCTCAAAGTCCTCGACAGCCGCGACCGCGGCAAGCGCTTCGAGCGCTACGGCCTGATGAGCGAGCCGGGCTTCAAAAAGGCCGACAAGCCGGACAAGTACGGTGTGTGGCTGGACGAGCGCACCGAACCGCTTGAAGAGTCGCGAGAAGACGTGTACGGCCTGCCCTCCGGCATTGTGGGGCTGCGTCTGTTCAAGAACCCCAACTTCTTCAACAGCAAGGCGGCGCAGGACGCTTGGGACGGCGAGAAGTATTACAAGGATCGGCATTACTACCAGAATCCCAACCTGATCCGCCCATACCGCGTGGGCATGGCCTGTGCGTTCTGCCACGTCGGCCCGCATCCCTTGTATCCGCCCGCGGATAAAGAAGCGCCCAAGTGGGAAAACCTATCCTCGAACATCGGTGCCCAGTATTTCAAGGTCCGCCCCATCTTTGGGCCGATGTTGGACCGGGATAGTTCGCAGACCGATAGTTTCATGTTCCAACTATTGGAGTCCAGCCGGCCGGGCACATTGGATACCTCGCTGATTCCGACGGACAACCTTAACAATCCCAACACAATGAACGCCATCTTCCACGTCGGCGCGCGCCTGGCCCGGTCGCAGGTGACGCCGCCGGAAAAGCAGGGCGGCCCGGCCTTGTCGGTGAAGGCCGACCACGATGCGCTGGGTCTGCCCGCCGACAGTCCCGATGGCATGCGCCATATCCCTCACGTGTTGGTGGATGGCTCCGATTCGGTCGGCATCTCCGCCGCGCTGAATCGCGTGTATATCAACATCGGCACCTTCCATCAGTATTGGATTCAAACGCAGAACCCGCTGGTGGGCGGACGGCCGCAGATACCCTTTGAGATCGCCAACGCCCGCAAAGGCTCGGTTTACTGGCGCGTCACCGAAAAGCGAACCGTCAACCTCGCCAAGTTCTTTCTCAAGGAAGCCAAGCCCATGCCGCTCGCCAAGGCACCCGGCGGCGCGGCTTACTTGAAGAAAGCCGACGACCCAATCATCGCCCGCGGCAAGATCGCTTTCGCAACGAACTGCATCTCCTGCCATTCCAGCAAGCAGCCCGACGACGGCGTGGAGCGGCTCCCCAAAGATCACGCGACCTGGTCCAAAGATCCGGCCTACCTGAAATGGGCCGTCAAGGAGGTGCAGAAGGACGATTTCCTGGACGGCAACTACCTGTCCGTGGATCAACGCTATGGGGTGGACGTCATCCAAACGAACGCCTGCCGTGCCGCCGGCACCAACGCCACCAAGGGGCACGTCTGGGACAACTTCTCGTCGGACACCTACAAGTCGTTGCCTCCGGTGACCATCAAGGTCCACGACCCGGTGGACGATAAGGAAAAGGACTTCACGATTCGCGGCAGCGGGCCGGGCTACTATCGCGTGCCCACTCTCGTCAGCATCTGGGCCACGGCACCGTATTTTCACAACAACGCCCTGGGCAAGTACAACGACGACCCGTCCGTCAAAGGCCGGATGGAATGTTACGACGACGGGATTCGCAAGCTCCTTTGGCCGGAGAAACGCGACAATCTCAAGTCGATCTGGCGAACCGATCACAAGAGCTACCTGATCCTGAGCACGGCGGACCTGCCCGAAATCGTGGAAGGCGTGACTAACCGCAAGTGGGTCACGCTGATGTATCCCTGGCTGGTGCCGCTCATTCTCCTGGTGGTAGGAGCCATTCTCTTCTTCGTCGGCTCACAGAAAATGATGAAGGGGGTGAAGGTGTTGGGCGGACTGCTTGTCGTCCTGGCGGTCGCCGGATTCGTCATCGCCGTGATCGTCTACAAGGACTACCAGGATTTGAGAATCGGTCCTATCCCCAAGGGGACGCCGATCAATCTGCTTGCCAACATCGACACGTCTTTGGACAAGAAGGATGTGATCGACGCGATCATCAAAACCAAGCTCGCGCTCGCGGCCATCGAGCACGAGCAGGATGAAACCAAGGCGCTCGACCGATTTATGAAGGACGCGGGGTCTGCCTTGCTCAAGGTGAGCAAATGCCCCGACCTGGTGGAAGATCGCGGCCACTATTTCGGCAAGGATTTGTCCGACGAGGACAAAGAGGCACTGATCGAGTACCTGAAGATGTTTTAGCCAATAGATTTTGACGAGCCGCGACTGTAAGGGAGCGCGGACAGAGCGCTCCCTCACGGTCGCGGCTCGTAAATACATGCCTCCGAGCGAGGGAGAACGCGATGAACCTCGAAGCCACCGAACAGAACACTTACGACTACATCGTCGTCGGCTCCGGCGCGGGCGGCGGACCGCTGGCCGCCAATCTGGCCAAGGCCGGGTATGCCGTCCTCCTCATGGAGGCGGGCGGACGCGACGAGAACTTAAACTCGCAGATCCCCGTTTTCCACGGAAAGGCGTCCGAAGACCCTGCCATCAAGTGGGACTTCTACGTCAAGCATTACGGCAGCGACGAGCAGCAGCGGAAAGACTCGAAGTTCGTCACGGAGCACGATGGCGTCGTGCGCAACGGCATCCTGTATCCGCGCGCCGGCACACTGGGCGGCTGCACCGCGCATAACGCAATGATTACGGTCTACCCGCACAACAGCGATTGGAACCACATCGCACAGCTCACTGGCGACTCGTCCTGGAACGGCGCGAACATGCGGCAGTATTTCGAGCGCCTGGAACAATGCACTTACTACCCCGGCACCGGCTTCCTGGCCTTCTTCCGGCGCGTGCTGGAATTTCTCCACCTGATCCCTAGAAACGCCGCCCGACATGGTTCCCAGGGCTGGCTGACCACCAGTACCGTTGACCCGCACCTCGTATTTGGAGATCACGACCTGATCGGGGTCATCAAATCCGCTGTGAAGGAGGCTTTGCACGAGCATGTGGGTAACCCCGCGGCGCGCCTGCGCTCGAACCTGGACCCCAATGATTGGCGGCTGGCTTCGGACAGTCCGGAGGGAGTCGCTGTTACCCCGCTGGCGACGCGCTCGGGAAAGCGCTGCGGCCCGCGCGACCTCCTTCTCGCGGTCGAGAAGGAGATCGACGCGCAGACCCAGAAGAAGAAATATCGCCTGACGATTCTCAGCCACGTCCTGGCGACGCGCGTACTGCTCGACGACGGCCAGCCACCGACCGCGGAGGGAGTGGAATACATCGAGGGCAACAGCCTCTATCGCGCTGATCCCCGGGCGTTTGCCAACCAGGCCAATCCGCCCAAGAAAAGGGTGTTCGCCCGGCGGGAAGTAATCGTCGCCACTGGTGCGTTCAATACGCCACAGCTTCTTAAATTGTCGGGCATCGGTCCGCGCGCGGAGCTGGAGGCGTTCAACATTCCCGTTCGCGTCGATCTCAAAGGCGTCGGAGAGAACCTTCAGGACCGCTACGAAGTTGGCGTCATCACCAGGTTCAAGAAGGATTTCACCCTGCTCAACGGGGCGACGTTCACGACGCCTCAACCGAACCAAGCTCCGGACCAGTTCATCAGTCAGTGGGAGAAGGGGACAGGGCTATATACCTCCAATGGCGCGGTCATCGGCATCATCAAGCGGTCCAAAACGGAGCGGCCCGACCCCGACCTCTACATCTTCGGGCTGCCCGGCTACTTCAAGGGCTACTATCCGGGCTACTCCGACCTGCTCGGGAAAAGGAACAACTATTTCACCTGGGCGATCCTCAAGGCTCACACCAACAACACGGCGGGCACCGTCAAGCTGCGCTCCAACGACCCGCGCGACACGCCGGAGATCAACTTCCGGTATTTTGACGAGGGGAACGATCGGTCCGGGGAGGATCTGGATTCCGTCGTGGCAGGCGTGAAGTTCGCGCGCGCGATGAACAGGCGGATCGCCAACATCGCGGAAGCGGAGGACGCCCCGGGGCCGGCCATTCAGACGGACGACCAAATCCGCGACTTCATCAAACGCGAAGCCTGGGGCCACCATGCCTCCTGCACGTGCAAGATGGGTGCAGACAACGACCCCACGGCCGTGCTCGATTCCAAGTTTCGCGTGCGCGGCGTGAAGAACCTGCGGGTTGTGGACGCCTCGGTCTTTCCCAAGATTCCTGGGATGTTCATCGTCACGGCCGTGTACATGATTAGTGAGAAGGCCGCGGAAGACATTCTCGCCGCAGCTATACAATCTTGAACGCGCCGGTCCACCAGAAAAGAGGAAAGCCCATGCCACTCATCGACAACGATTTCGGAACGAAGGGTTTCAGCATTCTGACGGCCTACTATCTGGCCAAGGCGTCGTCGGGTTCCTACGACGCCAACCTTGACCTCATCACACCCGACCTGGGTCTGCCGATTGGGACGGGACTGTTTACCTTTGGACAATTCTTCGGCTTCACGGCCGACCTCGGCACAGCCGCTGTTCTGGCCTTCCGCGGGACGGCGCAGCTGGAGGACTGGCTGACCGACGGGCAGGCCCGGCAGGTCCAGAACGCGGCCTATCCCGGCAAGGTCCACAGCGGTTTCGCCGATGCAATGGATGTGATCTGGCCCGGTGTGAAAGAGCTTCTACCGATCGGCCGGCCGGTGTTCGTGACCGGCCACAGCCTGGGCGGCGCCCTGGCGACGCTCGCCGCGGTCCGCCTGTTGGATTCCGGTTGCGACGTCCGCGCCGTCTACACCTTTGGATCGCCGCGCGTCGGCGATCTCGATTTCTACGACGGCTACCATCCGGTCACCTATCGCTTCGTCAACAACGACGACATCGTGCCCCACGTGCCGATGGAAACGCTGCTCCTCGCCGTCCGGCCGATTGGGTTTCGCCAGTTCACCTACAAGCACGTCGGCACGCCGCGCTACCTCGACCGGCACGGCAAACTCGGTGAGGGGGCGAGCGACTGGGACTCCAAGAAGGATCTGGTCTTCAACGGCCTGCTCCGCAACCGGGGAGAACCGGGGCCGCGGGCGACAGAGGACCATCGCATCGCGAATTACATCAAGGCGATTGCGACAAACCTGCCGGGCGCTGGGTGACGGTTGAGCATTGTTTAGCCGCGAGCGTTCCGCGAACGCTCGCGGCTAAACGACTTCGATTGTGTTCCATCACGCACCAGAGAGAGCACCAGCAATGCCCAAGCCAACGCCGCCGATTCCGTTCGACCAGGTGATCGAGCACGAACTTGCCGCCATCTCCGAACGACGCGAAGAGCCCGATTGGGATTCCCTACTCGTCGGGCCAGAAGCAGCACGCATCAAGGCGAATCTCGAAGAGGCCAAAAAGAAGGCTGACGACGTGAGGCATGCCGCGGCCAAGAAGGGAGCGTCGCAAGCAGCCCAACACCGAGTCTGGGAGCTGGCCTTCGAGAAGGAGTGGCGGCGGTTATATTTCGGCATCGAGGAACGACCCCAGGCCGCAGCGGCGGCCGCGCCGGCAGCCGCACGAACGAAGGGGGAACGGGATCAGGTTCCTCTGCAAACGGTGCGCGCCAGGGCCGGCGAAAAAGACCTGACCGGGCTGGCTCTGTCCGGCGGCGGCATCCGCAGCGCGACGTTCTGCCTGGGCATCCTGCAAGGGCTGGCTGATCTGGGTCTGGTAAAGCGCTTCGACTATCTCTCGACTGTCTCCGGCGGCGGCTTCATCGGCAGCTGGCTGGCGGCGTGGATCAAGCGCGAGGGCAGTGTCCTCGACGTAGAGAAACAGCTGCGCGGCAGCCGCGTCGATCAAGCCAAGGGACGCAAGGCCAACCCAAAGCCCGTGGAGCAGGAGCCGGGACCGATCTTTCACTTGCGGTCTTTCAGCAATTACCTGTCGCCCAAGATGGGTCTCCTCTCCGCCGACACTTGGGTGTTGCTGTCGAGCTATGTGCGTAATTTCGTCCTGAACCAACTGCTGATTATTTCTGCCCTCCTGTTCGTCCTGATCCTGCCGCGGCTTGGCATGCTGTTTTATGACTGGGACGGCGGTCCGAATAATGTTATGTCGTCTATTTCGGTCATCATCCTCGTCCTGCTCTGCCTGTCGATGCTGCTCGCCGTCGGTTACAGTGCCTGCTCGTTGTGGAGGCTGCGCAAGGACGCGGTCGGCGCGGCACCCGAAGGTCATCCCGCAACTCCCGTTCGCGACTCCCGAACAGGCGAACCGACCGGAAGAGGCGCCAAAAGGGGCAGCATTCAGGCGGGGGTCAACAACCTGCGCTACTTCGTCCTGTTGCCTCTGCTCTTCGCCAGCTTTCTGGTCGGCTGGTTTGGCTGGGACAGTCCGTCCGCGACCGCCAAGTCTTCCGTCCAATGGCTGTCGTTTCTCAAGGAGGTCGGGAAAGGCAACGACGTGGCCAAGCCGACCTACCTACTGTGGCCGAACATTATCCATGTGGCAAGTCCGACCTGGAAAGCGGCCCTGTCCGTGGGTGAGGTGTTGGCGGAACTGTTCTTCTTGGTGTTCTTGGTTCTGGCCCTCTTCCTCTACTGGGGGCGGTGGCGGCGCGGCGTCTGGTGGGTCGTGACCGGCACCCTCTGCGCGCTCGTCAGCGGGCTGATGTTGGGAGCCGTGTTGGAAGTCGCCTACGAGCACACCGTCCCCGAATACCTCTCGAATGTGGCGGTCGCCGCCAGTGAGGCGGCGGCCATGATGACGTTCGGACCTCCCATCGGCTTGCTCGTTTTCTCTCTGGCGATGATCTTGCACATCGGCCTCATGGGCTCCTACCTGAGCGACGCGGAGCGCGAGTGGTGGGGCAGCCTGAGCGGCTACATTCTGCAATGGAGCGTCGTCTGGGTTCTCGTGTGCGGCGTGGCTCTCTTCGGCGTGCCGTTGCTGATTCTGGCGGGCACGACCGTGCAGACCGCCCTTACCGCCGGATGGCTGGGCACCTCCGTCGGCGGAGTGCTCGCCGGGCGCAGCTCGAAGACCGGCCAGAGCAAGGGAGGAACTCGGCCCCTGGACAAGCTCGCCGAGATCGCCCCTTACGTGTTCATTGTCGGCCTGTCCGTCGCGCTGTCGGCGCTGCTTAGCATCCTGATCGACGACAGGCCGGACCAGTCGGTCGTGCGGGAAATCGTCGGCGTCAAGCGCGTCCCCGAACAGCCGCCGACCAAAGTCACCCTCACGACCCACACTTCGGATCGGCAGACGGAAACCCGCACGGAGGAACATCTCGAGGAGCCTGATACCACGCAGGCCCGCCTCTGGAGTTATTGGGGCGGAATGTTCAACACTTACGGGACCGACGGGACCGCACAGGACTTGAGGCGCAGCGACTGGAACCTTCTTTCCTTGTTCGGTAAGTTGCTCAAATGGCTTGGCGGCCTGATCTTGCTTGCGGGACTGTTGTCGTGGTGTGTCGGCGTCAACACGTTCTCCCTGCACGCTCTTTACGGCAATCGCCTGACCCGCTGCTACCTGGGCGCCTCACGAAATAAAGTGGAAAAGGAGACGGACCAACTCCTGGGCATGCCAGTGAATGTCGGCGAACCGCTGCGCCGACCCAA
>JBBQPD010000169.1:0-9133 GCA_038331535.1 Gemmatales bacterium
CGAGCAGCGCACGCCCGCGATGGTGGCCGGGTTGACCGATCACATTTGGACCACTAAGGAATGGGTGAGCTACCCGGCGGTCAAACGATTGACATCGTGTTGACACTGGCTAGAAGGCGACAAGCCAGATAGGACACGACCCGTAAACCCTTGCGCTGCAACAATGCCGAAGAGAGGACTTGAACCTCCACTCCCGTTAAGGGAACCAGGTCCTGAACCTGGCGCGTCTGCCAATTCCGCCACTTCGGCGACGGACACCAACTCTCCTGTGCGAAGTTAGTGTGTGCGCATCATGTTAGAGCGCCTCCTGCCCTGACGTCAAGGCGGCATCGACTTTTTCAAGGAACGGCTTCAATTCGTCGCACGGCGGCCTTCGCGGGGCCGAAGTCGGGTTTCCGGAACACCCGGCAGCCATCCGACAGCAATCGCCCAAGCCGGTCGGGGCCGTCCTTTTCCGGAGCGACCGGATGAGTGCGATCGCCGAGCGGCACCTCTTCCGCAAGCAATAGGCCAAGGAAGTTCGCCTTCGCCAGCACTTCAACATGTACGAAGCTGCTGTCGGACTGTAACGGAATACGCGCGAAAATCGCCCGCCGCGCCAGGCGGAACGGACATGATACGTCTTGATTGCGGACGCCGAAAAGGAGGCGGACGACCAGTCGGCCGAGATGGCGCTTCCAGCCCAGCCAGCCGGGAAGCGGCGGATCGGCATGGCCCAGCACCAACTTTCCCAGACCGCGCCGCAGCGCTCCGGCCCAGCGCCAGCAGCGCGGCACGGGCAAGCCAGTTCGGTAACCCGTCGCCAAATGAACGCGATCGATCTCTTTCAGAAGGCGATTCACGTCGCCGGGACGGTAACGCGGGTCGCAGAGGGTGTAAAACAGCAACGGGTGACGCGCGGTCGTCAGGGCCGTTCGCAACGCCGCCCCTTCGCCGCGTCGGTGCGGATGCCGTAGCAATCGCAGGCGACGGTGCCGGTCTGTCAGGACCGGGAGAAGTCGGGGGGTGAGATCGGTGCTGCCGTCATCGATAAGCAGGATTTCGTAGTCGCGATTCAGGCCGTTCAGATAGGTCGCCCACTCGGCGACGACCTTCTCCAGATGCGCTCCGGCATTGTGAGCAAGCAGCACGACGCTCAGGGGCTGGTCTGCGATCGGCGGCAGCTTCGGGAACTCGGGCAAGGCATCGACTCCAACTCGGCCCGTACCAAAACCAGCGGTCGCTCGTGCCGGCCGCCGCTCAGGTCGGTGTTCCTTAACACTTCACTCAGGCGAATGCCCAGCAAATGCTCCTGCACCACCGCGGCGCGATCCTGCGGCATCACGATATGGGTTGTTGCCGCTTTCGACTCCAGCCGATCCTGCAAGATCTTCCATTCTACGACGACAGCTAACGGCCGGCCGACGTGAAAGGCCAGCGCGTGCGCCTCCGTCTGGAAGAACACAACTTCTTCAGGAGAAGGAGCGGCTTCCCGCACCGCCGCCGCGAAGTCGGAGTAATCGCGGAACGGCTCTTCGGCCGGCAAGCCCCGTTCCACGCGCCAGACCCAGCCGACCATGGAGGCCAGTGCCAAAGACCCGACTGAAACCTGAAGGACCAGCCTCCGGCGGGGAGCCGCATTCCAGGTCTCCGCGAGGCGGGCCAAAACGCAGCCGAGGAAAAGAGCCGCGCCGGGATACGCTGGCAACAGGTAGTCGGCCCGTTTGAAGCGCGCGCACGACAGGATGCCGACGACCGCCGTTAGCCAGAGGAGGCCGAATCGGGTGACGGAGTCGGTCCGCAACCAGTCGCGCCGCCAGGCGATGATCCCGGCCGCGATGAGTAGCGGCGTCCAGGGCAGGAAGTCATTGGCGAAATAGGGCAGATACAACCACCAAGCATGCGCGCGCAGCGTCGCTCCGCCCAGGCCGCGTTCGACGTTGTGATACCAGATGAACACGCGAAAGAAATCGCCATCGGTCACTGCATTCGCCCACAGGAACCAGGGCAGCGTCAAGGCGAGGACGAGCGGCACGCCCCACCAAAGCCCGTGCGGCGTGCGACGTGCGGCGTGCGGCGTGCGCGGCGAAAACAAGCGATGTGCGAGCATCACGACGGCCGGAAGTACCGCACCGATTGGACCTTTCAAAAGAATAGAGGTCGCGACAGCCACATAGCCGACAATCTGTAGAAACAGACGATTACACATCGCACGCCGCACGCCGCACGCCGCACGCCGCACGCCGCACGTCGCACGTCCTGAGAGGTAGAAGGCCACACAGGCCACGCTCACGGCGAACGTCAACGGCATGTCGATGCGGCCGATGCGGGCGAGCCAGGGAAAGTGAATCGCCGTCGCGAGGATCAGCGCGGAGGTTAGGCCCGCGCCGGGACGACCGACGCGGCGGCCGAACCACACCAACAGCAGGACACATCCGAGCGCCGACAGTGCGGCCGGGAAGCGCACGGCCCAGGCATCCACGGCGCCGCCGCGGACTCGGGCCGTCAGTGCGACGAGCCAGTAGTAGAGAGGCGGTTTTTGTAATTCAGGACGGTTGTCGTGTAGACGGGGGAGACCCCAATCGCCGTTGAGGACCGAGTCGGCGTCCATCGCCGCCCGGCCCTCGTGACTGCTCCAGAGATCGCGGTCGGCGAGGTGGTGGAAGAAGAGAAAATAACTCACCACAAAGGCACAAAGGAGGACAAAATGTGATCGAGGAAGCAGCGAAGAGCGGGTGCCGTCTGCGCCCTTCATGTTCCTCTCCTCTTGTCTTTCTTTGTGCCTTTGTGGTGAATCTCCTTCAGGCCACAAGGCGTTGCGTGTGGGCCTGGTGCAAGCGCTGATATGCGGGAGAATTTGCCAGCAACTCCGCGTGTGTGCCGATTGCCGCCACACGGCCTTCTTCGAGGACCACGATACGGTCTGCAAGCTCCAACGTTTGCAGCTTGTGGGTGATGAGAAACGTGGTCCGGCCGCGTTTGAATTCCTGTAGCGCCCGGTGAATCGTCGCCTCGCTTTCGAGGTCGATCGCGCTGGTGAACTCGTCGAGGATCAGGATTCTGGGGTTGCGCAAGATCGCCCGCGCCAGCACGATGCGCTGCATCTGGCCGCCGGACATTTGCCCGCCCACCTCGCCGACCGTGCGCTGATAACCGCCCGTTTTCTCCATGATGAAGTCGTGGGCGCCTGCTAGTCGAGCCGCCGCCTCGACGTCTTCCGGCTTGGCCCCGCGTGCCCCGTAGGCGATGTTGTTGTAAATCGTGTCGTCGAACAGGATCGGTTTTTGCGTCACCAGGCCGACCTGTTGCCTGAGGCTGCGGAGGTGGACGGTGCGTAGGTCGAGACCCTCGACGAGCACGCTGCCGGAGTCCGGGTCGAAGAAGCGCGGCAGCAGCGCCAGCAGCGTCGATTTGCCGCAGCCGTTCGGACCCACCACGCCAATCGTTTCGCCGTAACGAACCTTGAGGTTGATGTTCCGCAGCAGCGGTTCCTTCGGATCGTAGGAGTAACAAACATCGCGAAATTCGATGTGGATAGGGTCTTCGCGCTTCTCTGGACTCGCGCTCTTCGGGTCGTCGTTGCGGCGTTTCAGGCGCGGGCCGTCGGTATTGCGGCCCACTTCCGGCTGGCGGTCGAGAAAGGCGAAGATGCGGTCCGAGGCGGCGCAACCGGACTGAATGCGCGTGAAGACACTCGACAGTTTCCGTACCGGATCGGCGATGGCCGCCAGGAGCACGTACAGCTGCAGCAGCGACTCGGCTTCAAGGGGGTAGTTCGTCAGTTTCATGCCGAACAGTTTGGTTTCGTGTTGCAACACCAGATAGGACCCGGCCAGGAGGGCTGCGGCGACGGCGGCGACGCCGAGGATCTCGATGATCGGCCCAGTCAGGGCGTCAAGGTTCACCACCTGCATCGACCGGCGATAATAGTCCTTCGTTGCTGCGTGGAAGCGCCGCCGTTCGTAAGGCTCCATCGTGAACGCCTTGACGACGCGGATGCCCTGGAAGGACTCCTGCAAAATCTTGTAGATACTCGACATTCGTTCCAGCAACTTGCGCGTGGCCCGTTTCATCACCCGGCCGACTTTCGACAGGATCAGCGCGGCGATCGGCACCAGAATGAGGAACATCAGCGTCAGCTGCCAGCTGATGAAGCAGCCGATGACGATGCAACTGAGCGCCTTGAGCGGTTCCGCCACGACTTTGCCGAACAGGGTTTTGACGCCCGTGCCCAGAGCGTCCATGTCGTTGGTGAAACGGGCCATCAGCTCGCTGGTGCCCTGCTGCTCGATCTGCGCGATGTCGAGATGGATCGCGTTTCGATAGAACCGGTTGCGCAGATCGAAGAGCGACAGGTTGACGACGCTGCCGACGAGCGATTCCTGGAAGAACTCGAAGATGCACTTGAAAAAGACTCCTGCGAAGACCAAGGCGATGACGAGACAGAGCGTCTCGAAGCAGTCGTTGGGGCACCACGCGTAGATGTACTTGCGGCCGATCTGGAGATACCACAAACGGCGGCGAGAGGATTCGAGTTTGCTCTCCAGCCGCACGAGATCGCTCGTGATGTCGCGCAAGGCTTGGTCGCGTTCTTTGCTCGAAGGGTGGCCTTCGAGCACCTTCTCCCGCTCCGTATGCTTATCGACCTCGATTTGGAGGGCTTCGATCTCGATGGCCACGGCGGCGAGATGCTCATCGACCCACGTCTGCGGACTTTTTCCGGTATGCAGTAGTTTCAGGACGGGATAGATGGAGGTGAAGTTGAGGCCCCACAACACCGCCGCGAATACGGCGCAGACGATCGACAAGCCCAGGCGCCCCCGATACGGCCAGGCGTGACGGAGTGCGCGGAGAAAGTTCTTCATGGCGGCGCGGGAACCTGCAACCCTGGGAAGAATCCGCCCAGCAATCGTGTCGAGAGCGGCGACGGCTTGTAGCAAAACCGCACGGGACGAACAAGACGGGTTGTCGGCGCATGAAGTCAACACGCCCTGCCCGACACTTCTGCCCAGCTGGGGGAGAGGGGAGCATTCGGATGAGAATCTCAGACCCGTGAAGCGATCTTCTTGCGCTCGCCGGGACGCGCCCTTTCTTCCTTCGAGGCGGCGCCGTTCAGGAACATGTCCACCACGCGCCGCACCAGGTCTGCCGGGCGCGGCTTGTCGCCAAAGCGATACACGGAGCGCAGTCCCCCTTGGAGCAGCATCACCGCCATGTCCGGATCGTCGATGGCGAAGGCCCCTGTCGCCTTGCCCTGTTCAAAGACGGCGAGGATTACGTCGCGGCTGTGGTTGCGCGCCTGCTGCCAGGGGAAGCGGGTTCCCGGCCGCTGCATCGCCTCGGCGTGCTGGATGAGGTCGAACAGGTACGGGTTCTCGTCGAAGTAGGCGAGCAGCGCGGCGACGACCGCCTCCAGTTTGGCCCGCGGTTCCTCGATACCCTCGATTTGCTCTTCCAACCGCTGGGACAGTCCGTCCGAGGCGCGCTCCAGGAGGGCGAGATAGAGTTCGTCCTTGTCTTTGAAGTAGCGATATAATGTGCCTTTACCGACGACTGCCTCGCCAGCGATGTCTTCCATGCGCGCCTCATGAAAGCGCTGGGTGGCGAAGAGGCGCGCGGCAACGGTCAGGATCTTCTCGGCCTGTTCGGGAGTTTTGGTCCGCACCAATGATTCTCTGTTGTGGAAAACGTGGGGCGACGAGGCACGTCGATATTCTGGAACTGACTGGTCAGTATCGAATTGTAGCCCTTCTTGATCGGACGTACAAGTCGAAAGAGACGTTGCCATGGGCGAGAGGTTCTCTCCGGACTCGTGCGGAATATGACAAGGGCGATTGGAAAAACGAGTGATATGGCGAACCGAACGGTAACTGGGGAAAACCCTTCCGGGCGTACGAGATACTTGGCTCTCGTCCGGCGCTTTCCGTTGCGCCCCCTGCGTAGCGAGGAAGAACTGGACGAGGCCACCGAGGTACTCAACTCCCTCCTTGACCGCGACCGCGATCCGTGGGAGGAAGACTACCTCGAAATCCTCGGCGACCTGATCGAGAAATATGAGAGAGCGACTCTCCCTGAAGGGGACGTGTCGGATGCCGACATGCTCCAGCACCTCATCGAAGCGAGGAGCGTTACTCAGGCGCAGGTCGCCGTGGAAACGGGCATCGCGGAATCGACCATCTCCGCCCTCGTCCGCGGCAAGCGCCGGTTGGCCCGGAAGCACTTGGAGGCGTTGGCCCGTTATTTCCGCGTCAGTCCCGCCGTATTTCTCTCCGGTTTGCATGTCTCGCACAGTAGCGCGAAACGCAAGCACGAACCGGGTCAATGATGCGCGGGAACGTGCCCGTGATCGTCGCCTTCCGGCGGATCGACCACGGCAAGCTCGGCCGGCGCCCAGTTCTTGTAGCCTTGCAGCCAGCCGCAGAAGAGAGCGAGCGCCGCCAGGGTGCTGACAATGCCCAGCTGCCACCAGAAATTCGGTATCGTCACGAACTTCAGACAGGTACACGGCCCCGGCGCGATGCGCGACCAGACGCCGGCACTCACCAGGATGAGTAGCACTACCGGCAGCCACGCCCCCATGCGCAGCACCGGCCACGTCTTCTTCCAGTTGACCGCCCACAGCCAATACGCCATCCACAGGCCGACCGGCAGCAGCGGCAGGACAATCGTCCAGAGCAGGCTCAGGAAGTCGCGGAGCAAGTACCAAAAATCGGTGAGCAGGCGCAGCGAGTCGGACATCGGTCGCTCCTCGGCACGGGTCGGCGTGTGAGGCCACGATAGGGCCGGCGGCGGGGTTCGTCAACCGATTCCGGCTGCCCGCTTGCCATCGTCCGCCTCGTCGCGGACAATACCCCACAATCTCACGATCACGAACCGTCCACGGAGCCGACCGCCATGCTGACCGGAATGAACCTGCTGCTCTGGACCGGCCACGTCACCGAGGAACAATATCCGCTCCTCGCGCAATTGAAGCAGGCCGGTTACGACGGCGTCGAGCTGCCCCTCTTCGCCGGCGACGCGGCCCATTACAAGAAAGTGCGGCAGGAGCTGGACCGCAACGGCCTCCGCTGCACGACCGTCACCGTCCTCAATCAGGAGAACAACCCGATCAGCCCCGACGCTGCGATCCGTAAGGCGGCTTCGGAGCGTCTGAAATGGGCGGTTGAGATGACGGCCGTCCTCGGCGGCGAAAACTTGTGCGGCCCGTATCACTCAGCCATCGGCGTCTTTAGCGGCACTGGGCCGACGGCGGACGAGAAGAAACGCGCCGCCGACGTGCTCCGCCAGGCCGCCGAGGAAGCCCAGAAGAACAAGGTGATGCTCGCGATCGAATACCTCAATCGCTTCGAGTGCTACCTGCTCACGACCGCAGCCGACGCCAAGGCGCTGGTGAAGGAAGTGAACCACCCGCATTTCCGCATGATGTACGACACCTTCCACGCCAACATCGAGGAGAAGCATGCCGCCCCGGTGATCGAGTCGATCGAGGGCCAGTTCGTCCACGTCCACATCAGCGAGAACGACCGCGGCACGCCCGGCACCGGCCACGTCGCCTGGGACGAGACATTCCAGGCGCTGCGCAAGAGCGGCTACGACGGCTGGTTCGTGATCGAGTCGTTCGGCCGTGCCTTGCCCGACATCGCCGCCGCGACGAAGGTGTGGCGCGACCTGTTCCCGTCGGCGGAGGAAGTGTACACGCAGGGGTTGCGCTTCATGAAGGAGAAATGGGCGGCAACCGCGAAGTGACAGGGCATTGTCACATCGTTTTCCTCATTCACTGCCTGTCCTGGGAGGCTTGTATTTCCACGAGCCGCGACCGTTAGGGAGCGCTTCTTGCGGCAGGTTGCCAACGCTCCCTAACGGTCGCGGCTCGTAGAAACGACGCGCCCAGCGCTCTGCTGGCGCCGCGGGCTTGCAGCCATCACGGGTCCGAAGAGACACCACGACCCAGCGGAAGTCTTAGCTGGTCGAAATCAAAGCGCTCGCTCAGAGATTTGAGTTCTTTCCGGCCCAGTTTCGTGCAATTCTCTCCGATGTCGAAGTACCTCAGATGCGCCGCGGCCAGCATCAATTTCCAGGCACTGTCCGAATACTCGGTCGACAATTTCTGCGCGTGGTCCGGTGCCAGGCTCGCGTCATTGCGGAACGCATCCGACGATTTGGCATACGCGCAGGCCAGCTGGAACAGCACCTCCGCCGGATTGTTGACCCCTTCTGGACTCCGGGAACGCGCCTCCTTTCCTTGCACGACGATTTGGGCGTGATCGCGCACTGCTGCCAGACCAATCTCCAGCAGACGGAGGGCCTCGTCGCGCTGGCGCCGCGTCTCCGCTTCCTGCCCGATGGCCCGATTCTCCTGCTTGCGGGCTGCGGTCTTCTCGTCTTCGAGGCGGCGGGTAAAAACCGCCCAGGCGACCAACACGCCGGCCGTCGCGAGCACCGTAAGGAACATCAGCGCCGCCACCGCCGGCCGCCGCCGCGCCCACTTGAGCGCTCGCTCCGACGACGACACCGGCCGCGCCTGGATCGGCTCGCCGCCCAGATAGCGATCGAGGTCGCCGGCCAATTCGTCCGCCGAGTCGTAGCGCTTGTGCGGCTCTTTACGCAGGCATTTCAGACAAATCGTCTCCAGGTCGCGGGGCGTGGCGCTTTGTAGCTGGCGCGGCGGGACCGGTTCCTCATGAACCACCTGCTGCATCGTCTCCATCGCCGTCGCTGCCTTGAACGGCGGTCGGCCGGTGAGCATCTCGTAGAGGACCGCTCCGAGAGCGTACACGTCTGCCGCCGGGCCAACCTCGCGACTGTGGCCGGACGCCTGCTCCGGCGCCATGTAACTCGGCGTGCCCAGGATTGCCCCCGATTTGGTTTGCCCCGAATCGGCGTCGATGCTCTTCGCCAGTCCGAAGTCGGCGATCTTGGGGAAGAGTTCCACCGCTTGCGGCTTAGCGGCCGCGAGGTCCGCTAAGCCGCAAGCGGCCAGGAGTACATTCGCCGGCTTCAGATCGCGATGGATGACGCCCTGGCCGTGGGCATAGTGCATCGCGCGCGCCAGCGGCAGCAGCAGGACAGCGGCGTCGCGCGGCGG
The DNA here is from genome assembly GCA_038331535.1 of Gemmatales bacterium. Classification (GTDB taxonomy): domain Bacteria; phylum Planctomycetota; class Planctomycetia; order Gemmatales; family Gemmataceae; genus JBBQPD01. Next base: position 9,065 of record JBBQPD010000169.1, read on the forward strand.
CAGCGGCGTGCCGTCGATCTTGCGCGCCAGACTGTCGCCGTCCACGTACTCCAGCGCGACATAGGGGCC